>JAGXOF010000039.1 GCA_023660035.1 Dehalococcoidia bacterium LH_S1 | reverse complement strand
CTCCGCCAGGGCAGACTCTATCTGCTGCCGGTGCTGGTACAATCGGTCCGATACGTGGTAGAGAGCATTGTTGGATAGGTGCCGTCTGACTTTGAGAATTCAAGTCAACGGTCTCCCACTCCGGCTCGGATACGGGAGCCGGAACGCTTTGCATTTCCTTCTGGCGCAACAGGCCAGCAAAATACCGGGCTAAAGACTCGACATGCGGGGTGGGAGTAAGGAAGGATCTCTGACCTGAGATGATCTCCTCGATGCGGTTGGCCAGGGTTTTCCACTCTTCCCTGGGGATGTCCAGCGTACCCAGGTTGAGGAGAACGGCCTGGCGAGGGCCTTTGGGGGTACGGATGGATTCGATCAGGCGGTGATAAACAAAGGCTCTGTACGCAGCAAGTGTTGCTAAGAGGCCCTCCTTATTTTGGCAATTGAGTCAGCCTCTGTGGTACAGCAGGCTTCAACGAGGAATTGTCGAGTTGCAGTGAGCGGACTTGTCTTCGTAGCTTGATCTGTGAAGAGGTGCCAATAGAGATAGTGTTGTAAGTGCGGGGTCGCCATGCCCTTGAAGCGCACCATCCAACCCTTAAGCCGGCTGTGGTACGCGTTGATGCTGTTAACGTGGTAAATGGATCCCTGGAGGCGTTTACCGCCGTTGACTGCCACGAGTGGGAGCTTGGCCTCACGGCATAGGCGGCGATAGGCCTTAGTGCCGTTGGTGCAAATGGTTGTAGCATGGGTGAGCCGGGGCTGGAGCATCGTTTGAATCTTCCGATCAGTAGGCTGCCCAAGCCCGCCAGCGTGGCGACCGTCTGCTGGTGCCGATCTCGTGCCGCCACGACGCACACCTGTTCCTTGCTGAGACCTCGCTTGTGGGGTGGCTCGCCTCGTTTTCGAGGTTGGCGCCCCAGCCATTCCTCGAGGCAACGCATGCCCTTATACGACTGGTGGAAATAACTCTCATCGGCCTCGACTACCCCGCTAAGATCCGGTTGCGAGAAATGGCGCCGAGGCGCCAACGAAATGCGGTCCATTTGTCGATCCCCAAGTGTTGCGCCGCCTTCCGGATGGATTGCCCTTCCACCATGTAGGTGGCGGCCTGCCCCCACAGCCACTGTTTCTTGCTGTAGGCCAGCGGGGTACCTGTCAGCTCGTTGAAAGTTCGGCCGCCAGTCTTGCACAGGTACCGTTGTGTAAGGTTACCCTGTTCGTCTTGGAACCGCCCGTTGCGTTTGATGGCCAAAGAACCACATCGCACGCAGTGTAGGCCCTGGCTAAACCGAGCATCCCGGATTTCTTGCAGGCCCATCTATTGCTCCATCTGAACCTTGATGCCACTCACCCACGGCCTCAGTTCACGGTACAACTGCTCTTGCTCCGAAACCGTAAGCTGCCCCAATTGGTCGACTATCTGCTGTACACGAGGGAAACGCTCCATGCCCACCTCATTCCGTTACTAAATTTCACCTCATGTTAGCATTAAGATATACCCCTTAGCAACAGTTCTTGCGTACAGAGCCAAACTTTTTGAACTTCATTCAAACCTCCTTAATACTTAAGTATTTAATATACTGAGTTCAGCGGTATAGCATAATATAAGTAGCTATTTGAAACCCCCTTTCATTTACCTCTGGAAGTGCTTTTAAAGGCTTTCCTCCCCGAGGGAAGTATGCAGATGAGAGTTCCCTTTCCCTTGTTCAGTGGTCCCTGTCATGCTTGATTCCTTGGCCGGTATTGTAATGCCTCAGCCACATGCGTAGAGGTGATGCCCTCAGTGCCATCGAGGTCAGCAATTGTCCTTGCTAGTTTGAGAAGCCGGTGGAATGACCGCGCCGATAATGAAAGTTGCTGTACTGCTGCCTGGAGGAGACTCTGTGCTGCAGGGTCTGTCCAGCAGAATTCGCGAATCTCAACCGGTGTCATGTCGGAGTTGCAGGTAAGCCTCGTACCATCGAATCGCTGATGTTGAATGGAGCGAGCATCATCTATCCTTGCTCTGATGGACGCTGAAGATTCCCCCAGTCGCTCATCGGTGAGCTTCTCATATTCAATCCGTGGAACCTCGATGAACACGTCAATGCGATCAAGCAAAGGGCCGCTTATTCGCTTCTGGTAACGAGCGATCTCTGTGGCTGAGCAGGTGCATTGTTTTACCGGATCGCCATAGTATCCGCACGGACAGGGATTCATAGCACCGACCAGCATGAAATTGGCTGGATAGGAGATGCTTCCCTGAGCACGTGTTATCGATACGGCTCTGTCTTCCAGGGGCTGGCGCAGAACCTCCAGTATCGAGTGCCCAAATTCCGGTAGTTCATCGAGGAAGAGAACACCGTAATGGCTGAGGCTTATCTCGCCAGGCTTTGGTGACCGTCCGCCTCCGACAAGTCCGGCATAGGAGACTGTATAATGTGGTGACCGAAAGGGGCGATGGGTTATCAGAGGAGTATCAGATGGGAGAAGTCCGCTTACACTGTATATCTTGGTAACCTCCAGTGCCTCATCGGCCGTTATCTGGGGAAGGATAGAGGGAAGAGATCGGGCAAGAAGTGTCTTGCCGCTGCCTGGAGGGCCGCTCATGATCATATTGTGTCCGCCGGCAGCAGCTACTTCAAGGGCTCTCTTAGCGTGCTCCTGTCCCTTTATATGTGCCATGTCTATTGCTCCATCTCCTGTCCCGACGGCCTCGAAAGGATTTTCCTCGAGAACATACTCTGGTATGGATATCTCTCCTCGCATGTGAGCCACGAGCTGTGTTAGTGACTCCACGGGAATAACCGTTACATCTTGAATCATAGCGGCTTCCTTAGCATTTACAGCAGGAACAAACATTGGGGACATTCCCTTTTCCCTGGCCAGGGACACCATGGAAAGGACACCCTGCGTATGGTGCAGGCTTCCATCCAGGGAAAGTTCCCCGACGAAAAGGGCATTGGATGTGTCGAAGGTGACTTGCTCAGAGCTTAGCAGGATCCCGACAGCGATGGGGAGGTCATAGACCGGACCGGATTTCTTAAGGTTAGCGGGGGCCATATTGACGGTAATTCTCTTGGCGGGGAAAGTGTAACCAGCATTGCGGATGGCAGAGCGTACCCTCTCTCGAGCTTCCTGGATGGAGGTATCAGCAAGTCCTACAATTGTCATTGAGGGCAGCCCAGGTGAGATATCAACCTCTACCTCCACGAGCTCCCCCTCAAGGCCTACGACCGCAGCGGAGATTACCTTTGCCAACATAAGCTAGAAGTTTTCAGCTACAAAAAATCATAATGCTAGCCCTGCATGTTGTCAAGTATACTTCTATGCTCTTGTCCGAGAAGGTATACTAGACATACAGTGTGGAGGGAATGTCTCTCCATGGGGGATGGGGAGACAGGGGGAACCCTTCGCACCCCGGTTAAATCACAACTGGGTCACATAAGTGACCTGAACAATTCGAAAAGGGGGGCTACCATGAGGGAGCTCACCGCTACCAGTGTGAGGTTTCAGCAAGCGGCGTTGTTTCTTGCTGAAGCGAGATCCCAAGCGGGCTTGGGCGATAGCGAGGAGTACCGGTCGGAGGTTGTCAGTGTCTTTAAACGCCTCTGCAGATGTTATCAAAGCTACCTCGATGATGTTGCAGAGGCCAAACGGGAAGCCGGAAGACCTCTTCCTTGAAGCCTTAAAGCCGTTTAACAGAATAGCTCTTGTGCTGTACCTTTGGACATTGTTCTGTTTCTCTACCTCAAATACATGTCAGACAGGACTTACACTTGACCTGCATAATAGCTTAGTGCCACAATTAAGGCCATGAGTGCATTACGGGACCGATTCCAAAAAGAAGCTGACGAATCGATGCAGGAGTATACCTCATCTCTGCACTTTGATAGGCGACTATATCGGCAGGATATTGCGGCCTCGATTGCCCATGCCAGAATGCTTGCGCGGCAACGCATAATTTCTGGGGAAGAAGCCGAATCTATAGGGCAGGGCTTAACCTCTATCCGCGAGGAAATAGAATCCGGTCAATTCGAGTTCGATACTTCTCTGGAAGATATTCATATGAATGTCGAGGGTCGATTGTATGAAAGGATAGGTGATGTGGCCGGGAAATTGCATACCGCTCGCTCGCGGAATGATCAGGTTGCCACCGCCATGCGTCTTTATGCCAAAGAAGCGATATCCGAAACCGTCACCAGGCTGAAGGATCTACAAGCAGCATTGCTCGATTTGGCCGAGGCCAACAGAGCAGTGATATTGCCCGGATATACCCATCTACAGCGTGCACAACCGGTACTCTTGGCACATCACCTTCTGGCCTATTTCGAGATGCTGCAAAGGGATGTTGAGCGTTTTGGTGACTGCCTGGAGCGCGTCGATGTGTTACCTCTGGGCAGCGGAGCGCTTGCAGGTTTGCCATATCAAGTGGATCGCGATTTCGTGGCAAAGGAACTGGGATTCAGCCAGATCAGCCGGAACAGTATGGATGCTGTCTCCGACCGTGATTTTGTCATTGAGTACATTGCAGCCGGTAGCATGGCCATGATGCATGTTTCCCGGCTGGCGGAGGAAATCATCCTCTGGTCTTCGGCGGAGTTTGGCTTCATTGAGATCGATGATGCCTATGCCACGACCTCGAGCATAATGCCTCAAAAGAAGAACCCGGATGTTGCCGAGCTGGCGCGGGGAAAGACTGGCAGCGTCTATGGCGATTTGATGTCCATCCTCACTACTATGAAGTCTCTACCGCTTGCCTACAACAGAGACCTTCAAGATGACAAGCAAAGTTTCTTCAGGACGGTGGATACCGTACACTCAACGCTTGAAATATTCACCGGAATGATGAGGACCATAAAAGTCAATTCCGAGCGTACCGGGCAAGCCGCAGGCGAGAGCTATACTCTGGCAACTGATGTAGCTGACTATCTGGTTGGGAAAGGGATGCCCTTTCGCGAAGCGCATGGCGTTGTGGCCAGACTTGTCAGGTATGCTGTTGAGCAGGAGAGGTCGCTGCAAGATATAACCCTTTCCGAGTACCGGCAGTTCTCCTCATTGTTTGATGAGGACCTACAGTCCATCAATGTGGAATCCTCGGTTGCTGCCAGGGATGTTCCCGGCGGGACTGCCCCCAGGCGGGTGGATGAGGCATTGCGGGAGGCAAGGGAAGTTATCAATGAATGAGAATATAAAACTCGCACCATCTATCCTCTCAGCTGACTTTGCACGACTGGGAGAACAGGTAACTGAGGCTACCAAAGCCGGTGCTGATTACATTCATGTCGATGTGATGGATGGACAGTTCGTGCCCAGGATTACGATAGGTGATGCGGCAGTGAAGGCGGTAAAACCCTATACCTCTCTTCCCCTCGATGTTCACCTGATGGTCAATAGCCCTGAGAAACAGATTCGGAGTTTTGCCCAGGCTGGTGCGGATATCATCACCGTACACGTAGAGGCCGCCCTTCATCTTCATCGCACTCTGACGGAAATCAAGGAGCTTGGCCTTAGGGCAGGTGTGTCCCTCAATCCCGCCACTCCTTTAGAGGCGATAAAAGAGGTCTTGCCGGTGCTTGACCTTGTCCTGGTGATGACAGTCAATCCGGGATTTGCGGGGCAGGCATTTATCTCTGAGACTGTGGATAAGATAACTCGTCTGAGGGAAATCCTGGATTCCGAGAAGTTGAAGGCTGAACTCGAGGTGGATGGCGGAATCAATGCGGAGACAGTTTCCAGAGTTGCTCAAGCGGGAGCTCGGGTGCTGGTAGCAGGAGCGGCGGTTTTCAACGAGAAGGAAGGCGTCGCTGAGGCGATGCAGAGACTCAGAAAGAGCATTGATAGCGCTAACTGAATTTCGATCTGCTTCCTCGCAGTCACAGTCTTGTACCAATTTTGTTGTGGGCTCCCTTTACAATTTCATCTCATTATTTTGCTGTACTGGAGCATTGCACCGTTGCCAATGGATTTGATATGATGCAATAGCAACGATGGGAAAGCCTGTAATCGCTGTTGATGCTATGGGCGGTGACTACGCCCCTTCGGAAGTCGTAAAGGGAGCTGTGGAAGCTGCACGTGACCTTGATGTTCAAATAGCACTTGTTGGTCCAGAGGAGACGGTCCGGAGTGAGCTGGAGCAGTGTAGTGCGAACCAGACTAACATTAGCCTATGCCATGCCGAGGAGACAATCGGCATGGAGGAAGAGCCCGTGCGTGCGATTCGTCGCAAGAAGGAATCATCCATTGTCAGGGGAATGAATTTGCTTAGGGGTGGTGAGGCGTCAGCGTTTGTATCAGGTGGCAGCACAGGAGCCATGGTTGCCGGAGCTTTGCTTATCGCAGGGAAGAAAAAGGGTATTTCGCGGCCGGCCCTGGGGATTATTTTTAATTCGCCTAATGGCCCGGTGCTATTTCTGGATGTGGGGGCTAATTCCGATTGTAAACCTCAGCATCTGGTGCAGTTCGCTCAAATGGGAATAGTGTACATGCAGAGAATACATGGAGTGCCCGCCCCCCGTGTGGGCCTCCTATCGAATGGCGAGGAGGAGACGAAGGGGAATAAACTGGCCCAGTCCACGTATCATATGTTATTGAAGAACCAGCCTAACTTTGTTGGCAATATAGAGGGAACAGAGCTTCCCAGAGGGCAAGCTGATGTTGTAGTGACTGACGGGTTCACGGGAAATGTGGTAGTAAAATTGAGTGAGGGATTGGCGCGGATATTCGCAGATATGTCCAGTTCGGGGGAGGCTGGCCATGAAGGCTCAAATTTCCATGAAGCGGAGAGGCGTATCCTGGATTACACTTCATTAGGGGGAGCGCTGCTTCTTGGGATTGAAGGGAATGTAGTCATAACTCATGGCAAGAGCGATGCCAGTGCTATAAAGCGTGCTATCGGAATAGCGGAGCAAATGGTCAAACAAAGGGTCATGGAGACTATAGGAACTTGAATTTGAAATCGGGGGAGAATGAATGGCCAAGCCAGTGGGAGTAGATGATAGCAATTTTGAACAGACGGTAATTAAGGCAAAAAAACCGGTTCTGGTTGATTTCTGGGCTCCGTCATGTAAGCCCTGTTTGGCGGTGACCCCGATCATTGAGGAGTTGGCCAAAGAGTATGATGGGAAAGTGGACTTTGCCAAGGTTAACGTTGATCACAGCCCCAGAACGGCATCAAGTTACAGCATAATGGGTATCCCCACGTTGCTGCTTTTCAGGGGGGGCAAGCCCCTAAAGCAGCTTGTGGGACTTAGGCCTAAGGATGAGATCAAGAAAGTTCTGAATTCCTCCTTGGGTTAGGATGTATGATATGACATCTCCTGAAACTACAGATAAAAACCTGAATGTCAGCACAGCCTCATACAGGAATCTGCTCTGGATCAATATCGAACAGCCGACTAGGCGGGAGACGGACTATCTCGCTCAGCATTATCCGTTTCACGCTCTGGACCTGGATGATTGCCTTAGCCGGGTTCAACGTCCCAAGATCGACAGGTATGATGAATATCTATTTATGGTGTTTCATTTCCCTGTATTCAGCAAGCAGACACGTGTTACCAGGGCCAGCCAGGTTGCTATCTTCCTGGGGGAAAACTACCTGATCACCGTGCATCAGGGCGATCTCAAGCCGCTGTCGAAATTTTTCAGAGATTGTTCAGCCAACGAAGACACAAGGGCAGCGAATATGATCCAGAGTGCGGGATATCTTCTGTACATAGTACTCGACCGCCTGGTCAACTATTGCTTCCCGATCCTTAACAAGATTGGTAGGAATATCGAGGAAGCTGATAACAGTGTTTTCAGCGGCGATGCGCGTGATGCAGTGCGTGAGTTATCCATTTTGCGCCGGGATGTGCTTTCATACAGACGGATAATAAGACCGCAAACAGAGGTGTTTGAGTGGCTGGAGCGGAATGAGCCCGCAATCATACCGGAAAAAGAGGGGATGGGATTTCTTTCACCGGAGGAGGCTGGAGAGGCTGAGGAGGTGCCTGTCTTTGGCGTATATTTTGGGGATTTGGCTGATCACAATCGTGAGATACTGGATACGCTGGATGAGTACAAAGAAGTGATTGAAGGGCTAAATGATACCAATAATACCCTGGCCTCGTTCCGCACTAATCAAGTAATGCGTATTTTGACCATTGTCTCA
>JAGXOF010000038.1 GCA_023660035.1 Dehalococcoidia bacterium LH_S1 | reverse complement strand
AATCCTTCTGCTTTCATCAGCAAGCACAACAAACGCTCAGCTATCCTTTGGTCTCAGGTTTCTCGATAGCGCTTTCGGATGGCAGTTGTTTCCTCTGCCGAAAATTCCAATCTCTCACAGTATTGACGCATGGTAACACCTCTTTTGGATGGAATTGCCCTTTAGGCTCTTCAAAACAATCTGCCATGTATCACACTGAACGTCAAGTAATTTGACATTCTCGAGGGCGCCTAGTATACATGTTGCTTGGGTTATTCGGGCAGCTGCATTAGGCCCACCCACAAGCGCCATCACCAAATCAAGCGTCATCCTTCCCACCCTAAAAGCTAGGGGGATTCCATCCCCCGCGGCAATGAACTAGATCATAGGGTTTGGACCTACCCGACGCAAAGAAATCCTTCGGGTTCGTTTGTTCCCCATCCTCTTGGAGACCCCGGAGAAATCGGGGCCTCCGTTTTCTCCTTCTTGGGTAGGAAGGCTAGTTCCTGGTCTGAAAACTGAGTCTAGCGGGTGGGTAATATGGGCTGCCTCACCCCCTCGAGCAACTTATACATAACATGGTTATGTTAAGCGAGGCAAGGGGACCGCAAGCGAGGGTGGTGGGGATACTAAGCAAAGCGAGCAGTGGTGGAGGCTGGAGCGAGCGGGCTTAGTTGGAGAGGGGAAGCGCAGCGATGGGACGCACTAGGCAGCCTAGTGCGTCCCATCGAAGACGAGCGTAGTTGCGAGAGGGGATAAGGCAGCCGCATGAGGCCCAGCCAAGGGTATGGTTTCAAGTGCTTGTGTAAGTACTCCCACCCTTCAGAATTATCTTTTAGAGTTATGCACTTCACTCTTGTGGTGGTGGATATGCGCCACTTTTGTCTCAAAAACACATGGTTAGCGGAGAGAAACCGTTCAAATACACAACCATTGACATTGGTCGGAGCGGACTGTAATATTATAGCCAGAGCAGCTGAAAGGAGGGGATGATCTTCAAGAGACCAATCAGTTGAAATGTCGGAGGACGATTAATGGGCGATAGTCATTCTCCGACAGAAAAGGTTTTTAGACAGCCTGTAGGGAAAGATTTAAAAGGTAAGCTAAAAGAAAGCAAGCATGAAGGCACTATTTCAGTTAGTTTCAGAAAGGAGGGAGTTAGATGCAAATAGGAAAGCTTGCCAAAATTGCTGGGATAATTTTAGTCATTTCATTACTAGCAATACCAATCAGTGGATGTGTCTCACCCCAGGGATCAGAGGAGGAATTTAATGCTCTCCAGGAGGATGTATCGGAGCTAAATCACAAAGTATCTGATCTAGAGTCGTTGGATAACTTACTGATTATGGTAAATAGCGGGATGGATAAACCATATAACCAATATGCGGCTTATGTGATTGCCTTTCTGGCTAAACAGCTAGGCGAGGTTGACAATGTCACCGTATTCTATGGCCCACAAGGTGTTGAGATGGCTAAGACAGGAACCCTAGCTGACCTTGCCATTAATGATTCAGTAAAAGAGCTTATTGCTGGTCAGCTTGAAGGTGTCTCTGCTTCAGACCTGCCAGATAATCTAGAATTACTAGCCCGCTTTGTAAAGGATAAACTGGGAGTGACTATTGCCTCATGCGGAACGTTTCATGTAATCGATGGCTTTGCTGAGACACCAGAGGATACCTCGAATATTGAGGAATTCATAGTTCCAGTTGAGCTCCCCCAGGCATGGGCAGCGATAGCTAACGCTGATAAGATTCTTTATTACTGATGGTGTTGGACTAAAAGTGGAAACCAGGTAAACCAAGCTGTATCGTGCCTTTTAGCTCACAAGAGCCAAGGCCTTCCCGTGCTTGATGCACAATTCGATGAAATGTCTCACTTATAGGTAACATTTGCGTTGCAAACTGCGCTGGAGTACAATTCGCCGTAGGGATGCTACCCAGTTATTAGGCAAAAGAATGATTGTGACGGAAGGAGGATTTCAAACATGGTAGACGTAAAGAATTTCCTGATTGTAGTAAACAGTGGGGCTGATAAGCCCTATAATCACTATGCTAGCTATGTGGTTGCCTTCTTGGCAAAACAGCTAGAGAAGATTGACACTGTCACTATTTACTACGGCCCCCTAGCTATTGGTATGACCAAGAAAGGTGAGTTGGCCAAGCTTGCTATCACAGGTGAGACCAAAGAGCTACTTGCTAGCCAAATTGAGGGACTTTCAGCACCTGACCTCCCCGACAACTTGGAGCAAATGGCTCGTTTTGAGAAAGACAAACTGGGAGTTAACATCGTCTCTTGTGGAACCTTTCATGTAATTGATGGGGCTGGCAAGTCCATTGATGATAAATCAAACATTGAAGACTTTGTGACTCCGGTTAGGTTGCCCCAAGCCGCAGAGGCAATACTTGGGGCAGATAAAACATATTACTTGTAGAGCCACAAGGTAGCATCTCCCCCGATCCACTTTAGCGTATCAGGCATTATACAATCTAGCTTTTTATTGGATGCCATGTGAATGCTACTTTTTTAACGGTATTGGTTTCGTGGTGGCGTTTTAAGGAGAGTTGGGATGGGCATAGCAGAAAGAGGCGGGTACTTCCACAACCATCATTAAAGAACCCCCGCCGGGTTTTGTCCTAATGTCACGAGCTCTTTTAACCTCTCATCCTACTACTTGAACTGTGGTCGTAATCCCCACGCATCTGAAGGGTGAACCATTAAAAATGGACCTGTTTTTAAGGTGCATTATTTTCGATGCGCCCGTGGATTCAACTCCTTTAATTGAAGATAGGATTACAATATCTTTTTTATATCCTCTTTATACTTATCAAAATCTATAGTTCTAAAATCTTCATCTTTCAACCGGTTAAAATAGGGATTAAGTTCTTTGATTTTTTTCTTTACCTCCGGATTGCATTAGCCTAGTGTTCAAGCAAAGCGTTAATAATGCTCGCTCCACTTCGTTCCGCTGCGCAGCGTTCAGTCGTATGGGGGCCCCTGCACCCCATACTCCTTCACGCATACAAAAAAGGTTTAAATTTATCCCGACCTCATTTTGGCAAACTAAATATTCTCAAGGGATCAGGTTCGCGCTGAAAGAACAGTGCGTGATAGTAAATATCCAACTATTGTGCCAACTAAAAAGGTGAAACCTTCTCCAGGAACAATACCTTTCCAGGTAAGGGCACTGACAATGACAACGAGAATTACAATGGTAATAAGGATATAAAGAAAACTTTGCTACTCTGTCTTTTTCCCTAGGGCAGCATAGTCACGAATCACATCTGTTACGTGATTTATTGTCTTCTGCCAGTTCTCATGTATAGTTTTCTGGGTTTCTTGCTGACTTTTCTGCATCTCTTTATTGGCTTCAATTTGCTGCTGTTGATACTCATGCTCTTGAGAAGATCGAGATTCCTTTCCTTCCGTCATTTTCCCCCCTTTATATTTTTGCCGATTCCTCCAGGATATCTATCATTCCCCCGCAGTTGCTTTAGAAACCTTTCTAGCGTTCACACTATCGCTTGCGCTGGAATTCGTGCTCAATAATCGATTGCAACACCTCCGATATTGAGACCCCTCGCTTTGTCGCCCGGGCTTCGATCTTAGCGTAAACACTATCATGCACCCGCACTGCTATAACCCTGGAGTTGCGCCCCTTTACCATCAGTTATTCCTAGCGTTTACACTATACCATAATGGTTGTGCTTTAAGCTCCGGGGGTGTTCCTTTTACTCAGAATTAGAGAGGAAGGAAAGCGAGAGAAAGAGATAGAGCAACTTTGGAGAAGTACCTCACCCCATCCTCTCTAACCACCCTACCTCATCGAAGTCTCTATCCAGAGCCATGATTTTCACTATCCCCTCCTCCCTTAAGCATAGAGCTATAAGGGCATCATGGTAATTAAGCCTCCCCTGGGTTTGCTTTATAAGCTCTACCACCTCGGGATGAGCCCTGGGGAGATATCGATAGGCATTTATTACCTCTACATTCTGAAGATGGGAGGTAATCTCATCAGCTTTCCGGGAGAACCTGTCAGACATCTTCCTCTCGGCAAACTTTCTAGCGATAACCGAGTAAATCTCATTGATCACGCAATCTATATAGAGTACCTCCACCCCAGCCTCTTCTATATTGGCCAGTACCTGGAGTGCTCTCCCATGATGCTGGTCTTTTTCATCTATGAGAGCAACGGCGAGGCTGGTATCCACCACGGCCCTACTCATAGTACCACTCTGAATCTTCCAGGGCATTTCCCCCCAGGGAGATTATCCCGGTAAGTCCCTTGAGTGCCTGAAGACCTTTGCCCTTCTCACCCGTCCTCACATGAGCAAATCCCAGGCGGGTGAAAAGGTAATAAGCATCCTTAGAGGTATATGCTAGCCGGTCCATCCTTATCCCCTTTGCCTCAAGCAATGCCTCCAGGAGCTGCTTCGGGGGGAAGCGGCGACCATCCACAAGGATAGCGTGTCTCCTTACCGGCTGGGGCGATATCTTCCTGGCGATCTCCTCAACCTCCTTAGCGGAGGCGGTGAATTCTCTCCCTCTTAATACTGTTTCCATATTTCTTCCTTCTATTTATATTATAGTAGAACCAAAGCTTGGTCAAGCCGAGATCGGGAAAGCAGGATATTGATCATTGCCCATGGAGCTGCCTCAGGAACTTTATCAGTTTGCTTTTCTTCTCCGGGTCAAGCATGGCGTCCTCAACCATGGCCCATATCTCCCTGCTTGAATACCTGCCCTGCTTTACAGCGTTTATATTGCCCCGAGGAGCCCCTGCCCCCCGTCTTCTTCCCCCTCTCGGCATTTACTTTTCTCCCAATTTGTTTTATAATTCAATCAAAGATTGTATCATAGAAATCAATCAAAGACAATCAGATGGAGCTTGAATTCTCAACCCCTGACCGGATGAATTTCTTCGACATGCTGAGGTCGTGGATAGAGGCTCAGAAGGATAGATTATGGATATCTGCCCCCTTCGTTGATGAGCTTGGCATATCCCTCTTAAACAGCTCTGCCCGGGCAAGAGACGCCCGGCTCCTGGCGCGGAGGAGCCGGGTGCTTGGAGATCTCAACCAGGAGAGGATAAAGCTGAAAAACTACGAGGACCTCCACTGGAAGTTCCTCCTCGGCGATGAGGAACTATGGCTTGGCTCCGCAAACCTCACTTATGCCTCCCTGCTTAACAATCTGGAGGTTTTTTTGAGGACTCCCGACCAAGAGGTCATGAAAAGCCTTAAAGGGGCATTTTTCGCTGTCTGGGAGTAATATGATAGCAACTCAGCTTGAGCTTTTACCTCTCCCTCTGGGCGGAGGACATAGACTTTGATAGGGCCACCTTAAAGGTTGAGCTTTTAAAGCAAAAAGGGAGGAAAAGGAGGGTCATTCCCATTGACCGGGAGAGCTTAAGGATGCTGGAAAGGTATCTTTGCGGAAGAAGCCAGGGGAAGGTTTTCGACATCGGAGTAAGAAGGGTTCAGCAGATAATAAACCAGGCAGGAAAGGTGGCGGGGATAGAGGTGGTGGGGGACATGAACCAGGGGAGAGCTTACATGCTGCATCCTCATACCTTCAGGCACTCATTTGCTATAAACTGTATCCAAAAGCTGGGAGCGGAGAGGATAGTTGAGCTCCAGAATCATCTGGGGCATAAGAAGCTTGAGACGACATCGGGGTATCTCAGGATCTCGCCCCGGGAACTCCACAAGTCTTATGATATGCTATGGCAGGTTCTTAAGCTAATGAAAGGTAAAAAAAACCTTGCCCCAGGAGAAGTTATTTGGCGAGTCCCCCGGGGGAGTTATGCGCATGACATCAACATTGAAGCATTGGGGCTTATTACGGATGGAGGTCTTCCTGAAAAGGAATTAGAGCTAAAGGAAGAGCATTTACTTAGGGAAGAAAAGCAGCTTCCCCTCTCGAATTTCCAAAGATTGGTTTTTAAACGTACGGTTCTTAGGGATAAAAGTAAGAAGCTAAGCATCGTTTATATAGAGGAAAATCAGTGGAGAGCTAAGATAGACATTGATAGTCATAGAAAATATCTTCATCTAAGTATCCCTGTGGAAGAAAGATGGCACGAGGAAGTGAAAGCTGTTAACTTTCTCGATGCTGTTAGAGTTCTACTAAACGAAGTTGAAAAACTCGATCCCTCTATCGGTCCTAAATATTATTTTTGGGGGTTTTATAGAGTTCTACTGTTAGAGATCATGGCATATTTAAAGCCCTCAAATTTGAGCTTTACCGACTTTGCCCTGATTATTAAATATCAAATGGAGAGTAAAATAAAGAATTCTCTATCTCTAGAGGATTTTTGGTTAAAGGATGAGAGCCTAATACGTTTAGCCTCTTCTTTAAGGAAAATAAGCAGTGATAAGCTTACTGCTATTATTCAGAGAAGCTTACAAGCTGATCAGCTTTTTATAAATTTTCACTGACTTGGCAAATAATGCTTGCTTTCTTCTTGAAAAAGCTTTTACTGTGGAGTTAACACAAGGGAAAATCTTAGAAGGTAATAAATGGCAGAGGTATACAAAGTAACCCTAGAATGTGAGTTTAAGGGAGAAAATACTAAAGAACAACTGGGAAAACTATTTGGTGGAACTCAAAATCATATCTATGCTCAACCTGCCAAACTCACCTTAGAAATTCAAATTTTCAGAGATGGATTATCTTCCTTTATTCAAGGGGCAGAGAACTTAGGCAAAGTTTCAAGAATTCAGATAGAACCAAACGATTAACTAATTCAGCTTATCCTTGTGTCATTTATAGTCATAAGACAAAGGAGGTTAAATGGATGCCTACTGCTTCAAGTGCCGGACGAAGCGAGAGATAAAGAATCCCCAGCAGGTAACCATGAAGAATAGGAGGCCAGCCACCAAAGGCACCTGCCCGGTATGTGGCACTATCGTTTATCACATTGGCAAAGCCTAAGAGGTTTGGAATTCCAGCTTAACCCTCCTCCCCGAAACCTCCACGGTGCTCTTTAACAGGTAGCTATAAAGGAAACGCTCGATGTATTCCTGGACAAAGTTGCTGGGGGCGGCAACGACCATGGTGCTATCGGAGAATCTAAGCCCCCTGGTGTCTTTGATCCAGGTATCGTAGTTTCCTTTTGCTATTTGCCCCTGGACTTTGTCTTTGACTTTCTCCCAAAGTTCGGGGGCAATTTTGTCTTCACGGGGGAACTTTACTTCCCCCGACAGGGGAACTCCACTTCCCCCATAAGAAGAATTATTATAATAAGTAGATATATACTCATTCTTCTTTTCTTCTTCTATATTCTTCTTATGAGGGCACTCCACTTCCCCTGTTTTGTCGAAAACTTCCCCTTTCTCATCTCCTCCAATGGAGAACCAGTGATTTACCTGGTAAACGGTGCTGTGTCCTCTTCTGGCTATTACCGGGATGATAAAACCTCGTTTCTTGAGGAAGTGCAATGCGTCTTTAACCCACCTCACGCTATAGCCTGTTTCCTTGCTCAGGGTTTCCAGGGAAGGGAACGACTGAGCACCCCAGTTCATGTGGCTCACTATCCCGATGTATACTGATAGAGGAGCTCCTCTTAGCTCCTTAAGGGTGTTTTCTCTCATTTGAGGATCATACTTTAAGAACATCTTTCCCTCCTTTTTGGTTTTATTAAGGGTTGTTAAAAAGGAGAGAAGAGGGGGGCCCTCTAGCTTTAAAAGGCTGGCTAGCTTGGAGGAAATCTGAGGATTGAGGTATAATAGAAATGCCGATAGTGGTCATGAGCTAACTCCTTTTCCTGTCGGTAAGGAAATCGGGCAACCTTGGCGGGGGCTCGATTTTTCTTTTTATGCATCTTACTACATCACTTTATTTCCTCAGTTGCCACAGAAACTTAGCGAGCTTTAGGAATTGCAAAAACTAAACCCTTTAGTTATCATAAAGCTGGACTACTAAGGGCTACGCAATCCCTATGTTGCTTATGGATAGTTAAGTAGTCAAGGAGATAGAGGATGAAAGAGGGAACGAAGAGAACACCGATAAAGATAGACAAGGATGCCTATGAGCTTCTTTTAAGGGAAAAGGAGCTGACAGGAGCGAAAAGCATAAGTAAAGCTATCGTAAAGAGCCTTGGGGAGAAGAAAGACCCTGAGAGAGAGGAAATCCTGCGAGCCTTAAGAAAAGCAGAGAAGCTAATGGAGAAGTAGAACT
>JAGXOF010000037.1 GCA_023660035.1 Dehalococcoidia bacterium LH_S1 | reverse complement strand
GATGCCCACAACAAGGGCAACAAAAGCCATCAGGCCAGCGCAACCGGTAAATATAGTCTTGCTCAAGCATTTCCAGGGCTTCCTGAATATATCCTTTTATCTTATTTTCATCGTCACCTTCAAATACCCGCACAGAAATGTTGAGATCGAACTTGGTGCCTTTGGGGACCCTTTCGATCGGTCGCGGGTTCTCGGCAAGGCCAGTGCGGCGGTTTATTGTGTTCTCTGTTTTAGTCTCCGAATATTGCAGGCCTTCTTCGAGGAGTTTGCCCAGCTCTGTCTTTGATTCCTCAGTCATAATGGCATCCCTCACGATTATGCGTGAAGGGCCCAGGTTATGTTTGCTGACCTTATGTGGTCCGAAAATGGTGCAAACGGGACACACGTCCAGGCCTTGGGCACAGCCACATGGTTCACCACCCTGTTGATTCTGAATGAGTTTATTTTCCCTTCTATCAAACCTCCATCCTACCCTGTCGTACTTATATTCCAGCAGAGATCGTAATTTGCCTTTCAATGACGAACCGGGGATGTAGGGGACTTTGTCAACCTGATCTCGCAATGCGGGAAGGTCCATGCCTCCTATCTCCAGGTTTCCCTTTGATCCGCCTATGTGCATGCCGCTTTTACATTCAACATCTCCGGTAATAGTAGTGTGCTTCTTCAAGTTGAGTTTGCTCGGCATTTGTGTGCCTCCTTAACTTTTTTCTTCTTGATACTTCACGTAGGCCACTATACTCTCGAAATGCGTCTTAAAACCTCTTCGGAAATGGTCTGGTGACTGAACTGCGTAGTTAATAGTACGATCCATAAACTCCTTGAATATGTCTGGTGCATTCCCTCTTCCGACAGCGTTAGCTGAGAGATACCCAAGTGAATATATTTCTTCTTTGAGGTTATCGAAGGATTGCCCAGAATCCAACCTCTGCTTAATATTAGTGACCTTGTTATAGAAACGGCGCAACTGGGCAGTGTTTAACCTTGGCTGGTTTCGCAGGAATGTTCCTGCTAACTCCATGGGCCAATCCTGAATTACTTGCGGTAATAGGTTGTTCTTTCCATCAAAGTATCCATTGGCTAAATAGTTGTGGGGAAGACTTGGAGGCGGTCGGTTATCCCTTCGTCTTGGATTCCCTCCCTGTGGTCGGTACCTTGATTGATTCCTCATTCGCTACCTCCTCTCCTGCTATAAATGAGCAAACTGGCTATTAGGCCCAGGCTGTCCAGGGTATGCTTCTGTTCCTCGTCGACGGGGATCTTCAATAGCTTGTCTGCCCATTCATATAAGATCGGCATCTTCCTGCTATCGCCTGTACGGGCGAGGTTGTATGCCAATAGTGGCTGGAAACGAAGTCCCAGCACATTGTCGTTATGAGAATAATCGTGCCACATCTCTGCGTATCTCAGAAGGTTACACACGAAAGCCAATGGCATTTCCTCTGCGCTTGATTGGAGATAGTCCCACTGCTCGCGGACAAATTCCCAGTCCCGCCATTTGAGAGTATGTCCAAGAGTAGTTATTGCATCCTTTTGCTTTCCGTTCCCTGTCTTGGAAGACTCCAGCTCGCGGTCAGCTGCGATTGATGCTCGAGAAATTGGATACCGCGACTTGTTGAGGAATACACCAGCTGAAAGTGTGAGTTCCGGGTTGCCGGTATAACGACCGAACTCTCTCCTGATTTGCTCTGCCAGCTCCAATATTTCATCCCATGGTCCAACCAAGAACAGGTCATCGCCGCCGGAGAAAACCGTATAACAATGAGGGAACTCGTTTCTGGTAAGGCTCTCTATCCAACCACTGAAAAAGACATCGAGCATCCGGCTAAACGTGCCTACTCACGATATTGTATCGTATTGCATCCCCTCATGTCTCTTGAGACCGAAAATAGACAGCTTGCCCAGATTATCCACGTCGGCCTTGAGAAAGCCGAGCAAGGCTGTCCCGTGGGAATGCCGCGCTAGGCAATTGAAAGTGGCTGGCCCTTCCACAACATCGGGTTTATCCTGGCATGTTTGCTTGGCCGGGCATAATTCACAGTCGTACCTCGGAATATGATTGGCAAGGTATTTCCATTGCGCAGGATAGCCTAGGAGTTCCGACATATCTGTCTCGTTAAGCTTGGTGACCAGGCAAGGTGACCCGGTGAATTCTGGTCTCTCCCTCAGGGAGAGCGACCACCCCATCAAAGGGAAGTCTCCTCCCTCATCATCAGGATAGAATGCAATATACTTCGTATTCGGAAGCTGCCTTCCCCATTGGAAGTCCCGACTACAGTGTTCGCAAATTCTTTCGCCCTCGGATCCCTCAATAGTGCCCGGCAATTTATGACAGGCAGCATACGGTTGTTCGCCTGCAAAGCTGGTCGGTCTTAAGAAAACTTCTTCATCCCACCCTTGGTCGTTCCGCAAAGACTCCCTGAATGTCTGTTGCTTACGTTGTTGTAACTGGTAGTTTATGCTTCCCAAAACATGTCCGAATCCTGTGCCTCCCCAGCTCTGGCCTCAAACCCTTCGCGGCCGAATTCCAACATTGCTAAGTTAATGGCAAGTTCGCCGTGGAGTTCTCCAAGTAGCCATTGGTCAATATCCTTCTGAACCTGTGTTACTGCCGCAAGAGCTTCACGTGTGTTGGGAAGGAGAAGGTAGAACTTATCCCCAGAGGCCATAATGATGTTGGTGACTGGCAAGTCCAGTTCGAGAAGGATTTTCTGGGCTGCGATTTCGGTGATTGTCTGTACAAAGAGCGAACGTGCTCTCAGTCTCCTGGCTACTCCCCCAGTACGGGCACTGGTGATGCCCATAACGTAGTTCTGTATCCCTGAGAGGTCACCTACCACAAGCAAGAACTCGTTGCCATCAGGCCTTTTGAGATAGCGCTCGTCCAGTGTGGTGTTACTGGCATGATACTGATATAGGGCAGCGCCTATAGCCGCAGTGGTCCTGAGATGGTCATAAAGGGACACATCAGGAATTTCCTCTTGAGTGTTGGCAGGCACGGTAGAAGTGTACTTGTGAAGGAGGCTTGTCAAGTGTGTAAGCAGTGTTGGAAAGTGTCCCCTTTGTTCACGCTGGAAACAAAGTGAGAGGACTCATCCCCAAAGCTCTAAGTAGCTGATTCATTTCCCAAGAAGCGTACTCGGTAAATGCCTCTGGAAAGATGCTTCCCACTGCATCCGGTTTCTCGAATGCTCGCGGATGGTGGTGGAGGATTTTGGCATTGCTCTCGGACCCCGTTGTGATTCGTCCAAAGACAGATGCCAAAGGAGTGGATTTATAATACTGGTATTCTTCAGAGGCTTCATCCCGCTCTGATGAGGAAAGATTATCTGCTGTGCTTACCAAGTAGGCAAGAGAACGCATGTGGGCGTCGCTTATGGTCTGGACCCTGAGTTCAGGAGGGGACTCAGTTGTCTCATGGTGTCTCTCAACTAATGTTTTCACAAGTATAGTATCGCTGACTTCCCCAAACAGGCTTGCATACGCCGATACAAATACTCCAGACACCGCCGGATGCTTGCCTGTGGTATCTAGCGACCCAAAACTGCCACGCTGAAGGAATTTGCCAATACCATAGAGGAGAGCTGCCAGTATGACGGTACGGGGCTCTTTGACGTTTAGCATTCCCGACCCTTCGTTGAAGTGTTGTGTGTAGAGTCTAACACTACAGAAAAGCCACTGCAACCCTTAGCCCAAAAGCCGCGAGCATCAAACCGGACTTGTAGCTGCTGTCTAACGTTTTGCAGGCGAAAGCCGATCGCAAAGTGTGCAGATTACAAATAAGATAATGAAGCAAACATACGGCATTTAGTTGACAGGTAACAAAAAGACAATTTGTAAGATACAGCGGCCGGCTGATGAGCATGACATTACAAACTAACGCACTCACTATGCTTGACTTAGCTTACAGCCTCATCCTTAACCCATGAGTAGTAGCACTGGCCTGGCTTTGCTTAACAATCTGGAATCTGGGCAAGTCGCAATTAGAGGTCTGGTATGTCTTTTCGGCATACGCATGGTGAGGCAACGTATTCAGCCAGTTGCTCAAATCTTCTCCCGTCCCCCCCTTGAGATAAGTTCCTTGAAGTAAGCGTTAATCTTCTCTCTATCCTTGACTTGTTCTACCAAGATGTCTTCTGCGAGATAGGGAAGAACATTATGACAGCTCCCCATAAAGAGAACCCCCGTTTCCCTGTCCTTTAGAGTTTCATCAATAGTCTTGGCTGCGAATTTATCCCTTGCCTTGGTCAACTGACCTTTATGGAGTTTGTATCTGGCATAGGCGATGGTTCTCTTAGCAACCGATTTAGACTGGGCAAGCCTGGTGATGGATTCATACTCTTCCTTGAGGAGAGAGGGGTCCTCAGTCTTCATTAACTTGGCACCCCTTCTCATCAGGTTGAGGATGATTTGATGATTTTTGCTCCCTCGTTTTGCTCCCTCCTCAATAATTCTGCTGCCCAGTTCACCATTTGCTGGCAGACCGTCTTGATATATTTTCAGATTGGAAGTGTCAACGGTAGCGAAATGATCTGCCACGTTTTCCCAAAACTTAGCTACCGTCTCCTTATGCTTAGTCCACCTTTTCTCCCCACACAAAGAGGCGCTCTTACTGTCAATAGCAGAAGCAGCGCTTCCCATGTCAGACTCCATATGGATGATGGGGACATAAAGCAGTTTACGCATCACAAATTATGCTCGTCCTGCAACCTTGTACCACCCTTATCCAAACCCCAAGCCTTGACTAAATTAACCGCCAGCTCAACCAAATGAGAATCAGAAAGAGCCAACATCATCAATACATTCCCAAAACCTTCATCATAATTAATTTCTTTCTCCCCATGTACTGCCTCGAACTTAGCTTTTACTTTAGGAGTCAAGTAAAGTGTTGCCATCGAAAACATCCTCTCCGATTATTTATGATCATTATACAACATTTTGTCCCATTCCTTTCATCGTTTCTAGTGCCTCCCTGAAATGTCGAGCCTCAATCTTGAATTTGGCGAAGTCCGTTTCCTCTTGATTTATAAACTCCCTTATCGCTAGCATAGAAGCTTTTCTACAAACAGCCTCTATATCCGAACCAACCATGCCTTCAGTTACCTTGGCTTGGGACTCAAGGCCGACATCGTCAGCCAGGGGTTTGCCTTTAGTATGAATCTTAAGTATCTCCAGCCTCGTTTTCTCGTCGGAGATGGGTAGCTCCAACTGGAAATCGAATCTGCCAGCTCTAAGCAGGGCAGGGTCGATAATATCTGGCCTATTGGTAGCGGCGAGAACCACTACCCCTTTAAGCTCCTCTATGCCGTCAAGTTCGGTCAGGAACTGACTGATAACCCGCTCAGTGACGGAATCAGCGCTAGCACCGCGGGTTGGGACAATGGCATCTATTTCATCAAAAAAGACGATGCAAGGGCTGGCTTGTTTCGCCTTTTTAAAGACCTCTCTAATTCCCTTCTCTGATTCTCCTACCCATTTCGAGAGCAAAGCCGGACCTTTGACTGAAATAAAATTCGCCTCACTCTCACTAGCCACCGCCTTAGCTAAAAGCGTCTTCCCTGTGCCCGGGGCTCCGCTAAGCAATATCCCTTTAGCTGGGTTGGTATTGGCTTGCTTAAATAGCTCTGGATACCTGAGAGGCCACTCAATAGTCTCCATGAGCACCCTTTTTGCCTCTTCAAGACCGCCAACATCGCTCCACTTCACATCAGGAATCTCGGTGAAAATCTCCCTGATAGCCGAGGGCTCCACCTCCTTTAATGCCTCCATGAAATCATCCATGGTAACTTCCAGTTCCAGCAGCAGTTCATAAGGGATATAGTCAGTCTCAAACTCAATCTTGGGCATTATCTTCCTCAGGGTTATCATGGCTGCCTCCCTGACGAATGCCTCTAAGTCGGCACCGACAAAGCCATGGGTGATTTCAGCCAGCTTCTCCAGGTCAACATCTGAAGCTAAAGGCATACCCCTGGTATGGATATGAAGTATCTCCAGCCTACCATTCTTGTCTGGAATGCTTATCGAAATTTCCCGGTCAAATCTACCTGGTCTCCTTAGCGCCGGGTCAAGCACATTAGGTATATTGGTAGCTCCAACGACAATCACCTGTCCTCTCGATTTCAAGCCATCCATCAAAGCTAAAAGCTGGGCGACAACCCTTCTTTCCACCTGCTGGTCACCCCTGATTTCCTCCCTTTTGGAAGCTATGGCGTCAATCTCGTCAAGAAAGATTATTGCTGGTGCCTGTTCGCTTGCTTTTTCAAAGAGGGCCCGCAGGTGCGCTTCACTTTCTCCATAAAACTTGTGAACAACTTCTGGCCCGCTAATGTGGTAAAAGTAGGCATCGGTTTCACTGGCTACTGCCCTGGCGATTAGGGTCTTGCCACACCCTGGAGGACCATGTAGCAATACCCCCTTGGGAGCCTCAATCCCTAACCTATCAAAGACCTCAGGGTATTTCAGGGGAAGCTCAATCATCTCCCTTATCTTCTGAATCTCTTTATGAAGCCCGCCAATATCCTCGTAGGTAACCCCGAGGCCCTCTTTTTCACTAACCCTTTCCCCTTTCACTTTTATAGAGGTTGTGGAATGAATGACAACAACCCCTTTGGGGCTGGTATCCACCACAGAGAACTCCTGGTAGCGGGTGCCGAACAGGGTAATCCTTACCTTATCTTCAGGGGTTACTGCTAGCCCCTCCATCAGCCTTCCGATATAACCGGTATCCTTTTCCCGGGCAAAGGTGGTTGATGGAGTTATCGGAGCCAGAACTATGGCATTGGCAGCCTTATAATCTACCTTTTGAATCTGTGTCTTTTCCCCCAGTCCAATCTGGGTGTTTTCTCGGGTAATACCGTCTATCTGGATTATGTCTTTACCTCTGTCCTCCATATAAGTGGGCATTACTTTAGCTACAGTGGGTCTTTTCCCTAGAATCTGAACAATGTCCCCTACCTCAGCCCCTACCTCTACCATGTCTTTAGGGTCAATCCTGGCTATCCCGCGGCCAACATCCTTAGCCAGAGCCTCAGATATTTTAAGAGTTAAAGTTTTAGTTTCTATTTGTGCCATGTCGGAACTTCTCTCCTTGTAATTCGGTTACAGTAACTTGGTAGCAATCTTTTCCCCTTGTTGGCTGCTCAACATATAAAATCTCAGTAGCTTGGTTATCATTCTGAAATACAATGCCTTCTAGTGCGTCCAATATTCCCCCTATAATGTTTGCGCTATCGGCTTTTCCGCAACCACGCCAGTAGTGTATGGAAACTATACAGGTGCCAGATACCACATTATATTGAGCGAAAACCCTCTTTGCTTCTTGTTGACAAGCCTCCCTCCGTTGCCCCTGTGCCTTCCGCTCTGCAGCATCGGCAGGGGTTTGCTTATAAGGTGGCTTCTCATTGACAACGAATGAAATAGAGGTTAACAAATTTTGAGAAGTCATAGCCTCTTCCTCAGCTTTATTTCCAAAATCCCGTTCTTGTATGAGGATTCCATGGACTCGGCATCCACTGGCGAGGGGAGCAGAACCTCTTTACTGTACTTTCTATCCTTGGCTTCGGCAGATAGGTCGAGAATATCATCTTTTACCTCAAGGTGTATGTTATTCTCGTCTACACCGGGAAGCTCGGCAATCACCACTAAGCGCTCTTTTTCATCAAAGATATCAACTATGGGCTCCCTGACCTCATCTACCACTGCCCCCTTCTCCGTTGCCTTAATGTTGCCAAATTGTTCAATGATTGGCTTTCCCCCCAGCCCCGTCTTTACGCTAAAGCCATACACCCCCTTAACCTTTTCGCCCGAACCCTTAATTTCGCCGGTACGGGTATATTCTTCCTTTCCCTCCTCGGTCATTTTGGAGACGAGGTCAAAGAGGCTGCCAATTCCCTTAAACAAGCTACCAAAGCCAAACTCGGACTCTTCTCCCCCTTTCTTCCCTCTTTCAGCCATTGTGTCACCTCCTATTTTCTTTTGTATTTCCTCCAGTTTGAGGCTCAAGATAGGCAGGGGCTTGGTTAAGCCTTCTTCCCAGCGTCTCACCGTCTGTAGCGAAACTCCAAGAAGTTGGGCAAATCTCTCCTGAGATAAGCCAAGCCCTAGCCGCAATCCTCTGATACGTTTATTTTCCATATTATTGACAGTATAACATCTATTAAAACACCTGTCAATACTTTTGATGGAAATTTCGGAGTAAATTCAAAAAATGTCAGGGGAAAAGAGAACTTTCATGATTCAGTGGCGACAATCACTTATGAGGGTTTTGGGTAAAGACTCAAAATTAATTTTTGTTTTGTCTATTATCACAGAGCAGTTAATATGGCAACCGCTAACTTAGATTCACCCCTCCCGGCGATCGCATACTTTTTAACTATCTTACGGGAGCTCATCTGAGAATACAAATCAGACTTTGCCTCCCTTCCCATAACCTCCCTGAGCAGCCCCTGTCGTGTATATTTTGTGAGGAGCGTTATTGCATCTTCAAGTTCCAATCCGAGCCTCTCAGCAGTCTCTCCAGCCGTAACCGGGCCATCATATTTAATGAAATAGGGGTATGTACTTGACTGATGTAAAGGGCTAAGACAGAATATGATGCATGGAGGACTATCCGCGAAATTTAATGGAGTTCGAAGCCCGTTTCCCCACCGA
>JAGXOF010000036.1 GCA_023660035.1 Dehalococcoidia bacterium LH_S1 | reverse complement strand
GCGTATATACCCGGGGAAGGGCATAACTTGCAGGAACATTCTGTGGTTCTTGTTCGCGGTGGCCGTGTTAAGGACTTACCTGGTGTGGGCTATCGCGTTGTGCGCGGTAGTCTGGATACGGAGGGTGTTGAGGATCGTAGAACCAGCCGCAGCAAGTATGGGACTAAGAAAAGTTAATGTGTGAGGCGGTGGGTTCTTCCCTCCTCTATTCCAATGACTGACGCAGAGGAGGGTTTGTTGTAAATACGGTATTTATTGTGCGAGAATGAAAGGGGACTAGAAATGTCAAGACGTGGAAGGGCTCCTAAAAGAGAGATAATACCAGATACTAGATATAATAGCGAAAAGGTAACACGATTTACCAATAAGCTTATGCAGGACGGCAAGAAGAGCAAAGCTGAAGGGCTTTTGTATGACGCTCTGGATATCGTCGGTGAAAGGACTGGGCGTGACCCTATGGAGGTGTTTGATGAGGCACTCAACAATACTACGCCTCTTTTGGAAGTCAGGCCGCGGCGAATCGGAGGGGCTACTTATCAGGTACCAAGGGAGGTGGAGTCGAGGCGAGCATCAACTCTTGCCATGCGTTGGCTAGTTGGCGTTGCCAGGGCTCGCAAGGGAAAACCAATGGCTGAGAAACTGGCGGATGAGATACTGGATGCCTCTCGCGGAGAGGGAACTACCGTCAAGAAAAGAAGCGACACCCATAAGATGGCTGAGGCAAACCGGGCCTTTGCTCACTATCGGTGGTGAATAGATTTATGGTGAAGACAAGTTCCGAGGTAAAGACAATGCCACGTGAGGTGCAACTGCAGCATATTAGGAATATTGGTATCATCGCGCACATTGATGCTGGTAAAACTACGGTTACCGAGGATGTGTTGCACCATAGTGGTCGTACTCATAGAATTGGTCGGGTAGATGATGGGACGACTGAGATGGACTGGATGGACCAGGAACGGGAGAGGGGTATCACTATTACCTCGGCTGCCACCAGTTGTGATTGGCAAGGACACCGTATAAATATCATTGATACACCTGGACATGTTGATTTTACCGCGGAGGTTGAACGTAGCCTCCGCGTTCTTGATGGTGGTGTAGTGGTCTTCGATGGAGTGGCAGGGGTTGAGTCTCAATCGGAGATGGTTTGGCGCCAGGCGGACAGGTATAGAGCTCCTAGAATTTGTTTTGTGAACAAGATGGACCGTACTGGGGCTAGCCTTACCTTTACCGTTGACATGATGAGGAAGCGGCTCCATACTAACCCGGCGCTGGTTCAATTACCTATATGGGATAATCAGTCGTTCGCCGGTATTATAGACCTTGTTAAGCAGGAGGCCTGGGCTTTTTCCGATGCAGCTAATTCAGAGCTGAGGAAAATCTCTATTCCCGAAGAGTATATGGAATCGGCCAATCAATATCGACACGAGTTAATCGAAACCGTTGCGGAGTATGATGACGAAGTTATGCTTGCCTATGTTAACGATAGTGATATTGATGTTGATACCCTTAAAAGAGGGCTGAGGCGCGCTACCGTTGCCAACAAGGTTGTTCCGGTTCTTTGCGGGAGTGGATTAAAGGATATGGGTGTCCAGATGATGCTGGATGCTGTAGTGGATTACCTCCCATCTCCTTTGGATATGCCTCCTATGCAAGGGATTAACCCTAAAACCAACAGCGAGGAGTTTTGTTATCCGGACGATGATGCTTCCTTCACTGTCTTGGCCTTCAAAACGGTTACGGATCCCTTTGTGGGCCGCCTGGTGTACTTTAGGGTGTATTCCGGTATGATTAAGTCAGGTGAACAGGTGTATAATGCCACCAAGGAGAAGAAAGAGCGAATGGGGCGTTTATACAGGGTTCACGCTGATGAGCGCAAGGAGATTTCAGAAGTCCACAGCGGTAGCATTGCCGCTGCTGTGGGGTTGAAGAGTACCTCTACCGGTGATACGATATGTAGTCTCGATAAGAGTATAATTTTGGAGGCAATCAAATTTCCTGAGCCGGTTATCTCGGTGGCTATTGAGCCAAAGGCTCGGCTTGACCAGGACAGGATAGTAGAGGCGTTAACAAAACTTGCGGAAGAGGACCCCACGTTCCGGGTGGATTATAATCGGGAAACGGGGCAGACTCTTATATCGGGGATGGGGGAGCTCCAGTTAGAGGTTATAGTAACCCGGCTCTTGCGGGAGTTTAAGGTAAATGCCAGGGTTAGCAAGCCTCAGGTGGCCTATAAGGAGGCCATAACAGCTAAGGCGAAAGCGGAAGGCCGCTTTATCCGGCAAAGTGGAGGCCGTGGCCAGTATGGGCATGTGTGGATGGAACTTGAGCCACTGGAACGCGGTAAGGGATTTGAGTTTGATAACCAGATTCAGGGCGGCCTTATTCCCAAGG
This sequence comes from Dehalococcoidia bacterium LH_S1, assembly GCA_023660035.1. Taxonomy (GTDB): domain Bacteria; phylum Chloroflexota; class Dehalococcoidia; order SZUA-161; family SpSt-899; genus JAGXOF01. The sequence goes on along the minus strand of JAGXOF010000036.1, from coordinate 6,265 downwards.
ACTTTGTCCCCGCCGTTGAAGCAGGGGTCAAAGAGGCCTTAGGGCAAGGATTGATTGCTGAGTATCCTGTAGTGGACGTAAAGGCTGCCCTATTTGACGGAAGCTATCATGAAGTGGATTCCTCTGAGGCTGCTTTTAAGATGGCTGGGGCAATCGCCACAAGAGAGTGTGGGAGAAAAGCCCATCCTGTACTTCTTGAACCTATTATGAAAGTGGAGGTAACAACCCCACAGGAACTCCTCAGCGATGTAATAGGTGACCTTAACTCGAGGAGAGGGCATATCGACAACGTCGAACCTCGTGAGGGCACCAGTATAATACAGTGTCGCCTTCCGTTGGCGGAGACTTTTGGTTATGCTACTGACCTTCGGTCGATAACACAGGGGCGAGCAAGTTTCTTTATGGAGTTTGATCATTACGCGCCGGTCCCCAAGGAAGTGGCACAGGCCATTACATCAAAATATGGACAGAGGTAGAATTCGAAATGCCAGATCACAAAGTTAGGATTAAGTTAAAATCTTATGATTACCGGGCATTGGATCAAGCCGCGGCATATATTGTGGAGTCTGCGGAGAGCACGGGGGCTGCAGTAGCTGGGCCTGTCCCTCTACCGACACACATCAAGAAATTCTGTGTCAATCGTTCTACGTTTATTAACAAGGACTCGCGAGAAGAGTTTGAGGTCCGGACTCATAAGCGTATTATCGATATACTTGAACCAACACCCAAAACTATTGATTCTCTAACTCGCCTGAACTTACCTGCTGGAATAAATATCGAAATTAAGATGTGAGGAATAAGTTATGGTTCCTGGAATTCTTGGTAGGAAAATAGGTATGACTCAACTATTCACCGAGCAGGGTACTGTAGTGCCGGTCACTGCCATTGAAGCTGGGCCGTGTACGGTGACACAGGTCAAAGATACTAGCCGTGATGGCTATGAGGCAGTTCAAATCGGGTTTGGCGAAGCTAAACGATTGAACTCACCCGAAAAAGGACATCTCAAGGACCTGGGGTTGTTGAAAAACCTGCAAGAGTTCAGAGTTGCAGACAACTCGGAAGTTGAGAGAGGGCAAAAGATAACTGTTGAGCTCTTTCAACCAGGTGAGACAATTGATATAACCGGCACTTCAAAGGGGCGAGGTTTTGCCGGAGTAGTCAAAAGGCATGGCTTTGCTGGTGGCCCAAAGGGCCGAGGTTCAAAATGGAGCCGGGCTACTGGTTCTATTGGGGCTTGTACTTTCCCAGGGAAGGTATTTAAAGGCAAGCGCATGCCCGGTCAAATGGGGAATGAAAGGGTTACGATTAAGAACCTGGAGGTAGTAAAGGCAGACCCGGACCGCAACCTGCTTCTGGTCAAGGGTGCCGTTCCTGGTGCCAAAAACGGACTGCTTACCATCAGGAAATCAAAAAAAGCCTCTGCCTCAAAGTAATAATCTGCATCACAAGCCCACGGGTTTTTGCATTGAGCTCGTGGGCCTTTATGTATTTGCCCTCAAATTGAGTTTAGTTTATCCTGATATCTCTCCCCGGTGGGATGATGAATATCGCTCTCCTGTAGTTGCAATTCCCTGAAAGAAGGAATGTTGACTGTAGTAAGTAAGCGGAATTCATTCTTATCTATCGTTCTTTTCATTATCGGCATATTCTTGGTGGCCTTCACATGCGGGTGCTCATCTGACGCATCCACGCAAGATTCTGAGGCCCAGACTGTGAAGGTGACTAGAGGAACCCTGGAAGTCAGTGTGGAGACCTCCGGACATGTCGATATGCCCAATCAGACAAATGTTGCCTTTGAAGTGGGTGGTACTGTCGACGAAGTCTATGTTGATCTGGGTGATGAGGTGGAGAAGGGGCAAAAGCTGGCCAAGCTTGAGACCTCGTCCTTGGAGAGGTCGGTTGAGCAGGCGAAAACGAATTTGGAGGATGCCTGGCAAAATCTATCACAGGCGGGCCCCGATGCAAGGAGCCTGGAGGTGGCGAGGAACCAACTAAAGCGGGCACAGATTGCTCTAGAGAATGCCCGTGATAATCTGGAGAAAGCCGAACTCCTTGCACCATTTGATGGGGAGATCGCGAAGGTGATGGTAGAAGAGGGGGGCCAAGTGGTGGGATCCAGCGCTATGTCCCCCGGTACAGCTGCCTTTTTGCTCATTGACCCCTCGAAGGTGGTGGTAATCGCCCAGATAGATGAAATAGATATAGCCCATGTGGAACGTGGTCAGGAGGCTGCAATTACTCTGGACGCTTTCCCTAACCTGGAACTACAGGGGGAGGTTGCCGCTATATCAAGGGTTGGTGAATCAGTGAGCGGTGTCGTTACCTATGAGACAAAACTGGCAGTAGAGGACCCACCCAGTACCTTGAGGTCGGGAATGACCTGTACAGCTGAGATAGCTATCGAGAGGAAAGAGAATGTCCTGCTAGTGTCTACGCTTGCCATTAAGTTTGAAGGGGGCAAAAGCATTGTAAAGGTCGTAGGGCCTGAGGGTGAGACTGAAACCATGGAAGTAGAAATTGGCGTACAGACCGCGGAACGAACTGAGATAAAAGAAGGCCTTCAGGAAGGAGACAAGGTGCTTGTAGAGTCCGTTGAGAGGGGGGGAGGAGGGTTAGGGTTCTAACATGATAGAAGTTGAGGGACTAACCAAGATATTCCGAACAGGCGAGATCGAGGTCCCGGCTCTGAGGGGGGTGAGCTTCAAAATAGAGACGGGGGAGATGGTTGCGATTATGGGGCCGTCGGGGTCTGGCAAGTCTACACTAATGCATCTTCTGGGTTGTTTGGACACGCCTACCTCTGGTTCCTACTGGCTTGATGGAGTGAGAGTAGATGAAATGGGTGATGATGAGCTTACCGGAATTCGGAATAAGAAAATAGGTTTTGCCTTTCAGAGCTTTAATTTATTGCCTCGTACATCGGCTGCAGCGAATGTTGAACTGCCGTTGACCTACAGTGATGTTAAACAACGCCGCCAATATGCTCTCGATGCGTTGTCTAGGGTGGGATTGGCTGAACGGGCCACTCATAGGCCCAATGAACTCTCAGGCGGAGAGCAGCAGAGGGTAGCTATTGCGCGTGCTCTTATAACCAATCCATCGATTATCCTTGCTGACGAGCCTACCGGAAATGTGGATACGAGGGCTAGTGAGCAGATCATGGAAATGTTCAGGGAGCTGAACAGGAAAGAGGGGATTACTATAGTTATAGTCACCCATGAGGCGGATATCGCTGATAAGACCAGCCGTGTTCTACATGTGCGTGATGGGGAAATTGAGAATGGGGAGAGGAAAGTTTAGTGTCCTTCCAAGATTGCGTTATAAGTGCATTGAAGGGGCTTCGTGCCAACAAGCTCCGTTCGGGATTGACTGTGCTGGGTATGGTAGTTGGGATAGGTGCGGTGATAGCATTGGTGAGCATGGGCCAGGGTGCTCAGAGCTTTATAATCGGACAAATAGGCGGCATGGGTCCAGACCTTCTCATTGTGCGTCCTGGCAGTACCATGGTGGAATCGGAGCTAAGTATGATGAGCACTGGCGGCGGCAGTGGCTTGACCCTGGATGATGCGGAGGCTATTGCTAATCCCAATAATTGCCCCTCGGTGGATTCCGTTGCTCCGGAAGTTATGGCAGCGGCTCCGATCACCTTTGGTGACCGGAGCATGACATCGATGGTAGCGGGGGGAACGCCAGAGCATGCGTATGTATATCAGGCCGAAATAGATTATGGCCAATCCATGACGTGGGCACATGTTCGGGCGAGGTCGAAGGTATGTGTTTTGGGACATCACGCTGCGGAGTATCTTTTCGAAGGAATAAATCCGTTAGGTAGAATGGTCAGGATCAATGGTTTGCCCTTTAAGGTCATCGGGGTGTTCAAGAGTGGGACGGGAATGATGATGATGACAAATATTATGGAAGACTCTATAATGGTGCCAATAACTACTGCCCAGGCCAAAATCATGAGTCAGCAAACTGCCGGTGGTAGCCAGGGTATTCAGAATCTGTATGTTAAGGCTGTAGATGAGACGAGAGTGGAGGAGGCGAAGACGCAAATTACCAATCTGCTGCGGCAGAGGCATGATCTTAAACCAGGTGATGACAATGACTTTACCATCATGAGTCAGCAACAGATGCTGAGTGTTCTTGAGAGCGTGACTGGCATGATGACGCTTTTGCTGGGCGGCATAGCCGCTATATCATTGATTGTTGCCGGCATTGGCATTATGAATATCATGTTCGTTTCCGTGAGGGAGAGAACGCGGGAGATCGGTATTCGGCGTGCTGTGGGTGCGAGGCGGAAAGATATCCTGTATCAATTCTTGACGGAGGCGGTAACGCTCAGTTTGATTGGGGGAATCCTGGGGATATTGATAGGCTATGGAATTACCTCAGTGGCTTCTTATATTGCAGGGATTTACGGCTTTGCCTTCCCGGTGACGATTTCCCCTACAATTGTTGCTCTGGCTGTTGGGATAGCAGCGGCTGTGGGCCTCATTTTTGGCATATTCCCTGCTACCCGGGCGGCTCAACTCAACCCGATTGAAGCGTTGAGGTACGAGTAATTTATGTCAAGTCACATGTGGCACAGTTCTTGCTGACTTAGCAAGAACTGTGCCACTGCTGAGAATTCGCTATCTTTCACTATTGATAGCTCGTTGATGAGCTTGTCGTTGTCTGTGAACTTGTTGTGAACTGTTTCTCTTCCTCTTCAAAGCCGATAGTGAAGTTAAGCTCAGTGGATTTGGTGTCTTCTGAGGTCTGAAGGCGGAGGTACAAGCCCAGAGTTTGTCCTGCTTCCAGAACCCCATCACTGGGGTCAGCAGCTACATATCCTTCGAAATCTGCCCATGTCTTGCCGTCGTAGGATGCTTCCAGATCAACGTCGGATGGCAGCCCTGTGACGTATCGATGTAGAAGGGATATGTCTTTATTCCCTTTATTCCGCAGGGAAATATAGATCTCATGGGAGCATCCGTTTACACCGACCTCTCCGAAGTCAAGAGATGCCGATGATAGCTCCATCCCTGGAGAGACAGCGACGTCGCTGCTGACGCTGACCTTGGCGGGGATCTCCTTTTGATATTGGTAGACTGTGACCGCTGCGTACGCACTACTGGCTCCTACCAGCAATCCGATGACTACCCCCAGGACCTTTGACCATAGTGGTGACTTCATGTGAACCCCCTTTATAATCTCGTGGTAAATATACCAGAGTCTGTTGTATATTTACAAACCCATTTATTTGAAATGGTTCTCGCATGATGGTGCTGTGTCTCCACGCGAGAACCTTCTTTCCCCGAAATCCTTGATTGTCTACTTGACCTTAATTTTGATCAGGATGTCTCCTGGTTGGCCGTCGGTGGTCTGCCTGGCATCGCGTAGCCTCACTTTGCTGCCCGTACTTACTCCTGGGGGTACATTCACCTCTAACCTTTTCCCCTTCCGGGTTAGCAATTTCTTGGTTCCTTGCTTGGCTTCGTTTTCGCTTATCCTTAGCCCATATGTGACGGATTTCCCTTTCGTCTTTGTTGTCTGCTGTGTTGATTGCGCTTGGCGGAAGAGGTCATCCAGGTTGATGCCACCGGATCTTCTGCTGAACCTTGCTCCCCCGCCTCTGCCAAAGTCTCTGAAAGTAAACCTGTCCCCTCCTGTTGAGCCCTTGACCATGTCTCCGAAGATTTCATCCAGGAAATCAGATCCAAGGCCAGCGCCTCCGAAATCATTCATCGTGTCTTCGAAGGTCGAGCGTGTTGAGCTACTGCGGAAAACATCACCGGCATCGCCTGCAGTGCCGAATTGGTCATATTGCTTGCGTTTTTGCTCATCTCCCAAAACACTAAATGCCTCATTTACTTCCTTGAACTTGTCATTGGCCCACTGCTCATTCCCGACGTTCTTGTCCGGATGATATTGCATGGCCAATTTCCTGTAGGCCTTCTTTATCTCGTCCTGAGTTGCGTTCCTGGAAATTCCCAGTGTCTTGTAGTAATCTTTCCTTGCCATAATCTATCCCTAATTTTATTGTAAGGCTCTGACTTGTCTTTTCGCAAGCGTGGCACGCTGGCCAACTCATCGTGATTTATCGCTGGAGGCTAACGCTCCGTGCTGCACTTGTCCATAATAGCCGCCACGTGTTTGACGCCTTTGACGAAGTCGACTAGACGGATGTTCTCATCCGGAGCATGGGCCCTAGAGTCGGGATTGCCTACTCCAGCTGAAGCCACCGGCAATCCCAATGTGTCTGTAAATGAGAACATAGGGC
>JAGXOF010000035.1 GCA_023660035.1 Dehalococcoidia bacterium LH_S1 | reverse complement strand
GCTGGATGAGAAAGAAGAAGGTGAGAAGAGGTATCACAAGAGCAACTTTCGCTATGACGAGGAAAGAGACGTCTATATCTGTCCCGAGGGCCCCGAATTAAGGCGGTGGGCGGAACAGAAACGCGAAGGGAAGCCACCACTTATCCTCTATCGAGGTCAGTCTTGTAAGGAATGCCCGGTAAGGGAGAGTTGCACTGCTGGAGAGGCACGAACTGTCAGTCGAGATGGCCGTGAGCCTCTCTTGGAGGACATGAGGCAGAAACTGCGGACTCAGGAAGGGAAACGTATATATGGGAAGCGTGCATATACGGTGGAGCCGGTCTTTGGAGAAATAAAGTCGGACGGCAGGAAGCCATCGATGGGCTTGAGAGGCTCGGTGAAAGTGCGAGGGGAGTTTTCGTTGTTGTGCCTGGTGAACGATGTGAAGAAGATTGTGAAGAGGGTGACCGATGGCACAGTCAGTTTACCTGGGACCCGCCTATGGCGGAACAAGTTAATGGGAAAAGCTATGCCGGGAGATGGGACACAACAACCATTGACATTGGTCGGAGCGGGGGTGTAATATTACAACCAAAGCAGCTGAAAGGAAGTGATGGTCTTCAGGGGACCAATCAGTTGAAATGTCGGAGGATAATTAATGGTCGATAGTCATTCTCCGACAGAAAAGGTTTTTAGACAGCCTGCTCACAAAGTAAAAGAGCTTAACTGCTTGCTCCTGTGCGCTGTGACAACCCTCTGTTAATCTATGAGCTTCTCCAATTACTTCAGGATGGTCTGCTTCAATAACAACAGTTGGGGCCAAATGTTTGTGCAAATCCTTCATAGTCTTTACGTAAACTACACTAAAATATTATCGCACAAATCGCTATTGGTAGGAACCCACCTTCCGACGCAAGCCCGAGCACACTAAATCATGTGCCTATTCGTTGACAAGCATCCGCTACTGATATACTCTAAATTGTGGAGGCGAAGTAATGAATTTGGATGTCCAGCTTTATGATACAACGTTGCGCGATGGAGCCCAGCGTGAAGGCATGTCTCTTTCGGTCGAGGACAAGATCAAGATAGCCAAGAAGCTGGATGAGTTAGGCATCCACCTTATCGAAGGTGGCTGGCCGGGCTCCAGTCCAAAGGATACTGAATTCTTCAATCGAGCACGAGATATCAGGCTATCAAATGCCACTCTGGTTGTTTTTGGTAGCACCCGGCGTGCCCATACAAAGGCGGAAAACGATTCCGGAATTAAGGGCTTAATAAACGCAACCGCCAGAGCAGCAACGCTGGTTGGCAAAGGGTCAACAGAACAGGTTTTAAACGTTCTCAATATAGACCTGGACGAAAATCTGGCAATGATCAGCGATTCCATTCGGTATCTGAAGTCTAAAGGACTCACTGTATTCTTTGATGCGGAACATTTCTTCGATGGATATAAGAAAGACCATGAGTATACATTTCGCACGATCGAGATTGCAGCAGAGAGCGGCGCTGATTGCCTGGTACCCTGCGATACCAACGGTGGCACTATGCCTAACGAGATCTACACGATCATCAGCCAGGTGAAAAACAGGATCAATAGTCCATTAGGCATCCATGCACATAACGACATGGACCTGGCAGTGGCAAATACCCTGGCTGCAGTACAAGCAGGAGCCACCCAGGTGCAGGGAACGATCAACGGATACGGAGAACGGTGCGGGAATGCCAATCTTTGCTCTATCATTCCCACACTCAAGCTAAAAATGGGGATTGACTGTGTGAGCTCGGAGCAATTGGCCAAGCTTACTGAAGTATCTCGCTATGTCAGTGAGGTAGCCAACCTTGCTCTGGATTCTCACCTGCCTTATGTTGGAGCCAGCGCCTTTGGTCACAAAGGAGGCATGCATATCGCAGCAATGACCAAGGCTAAAGATAGCTATCAACATATTGATCCATCACTCGTCGGCAATAGCAACCGCTTTATGGTCTCCGAACTATCAGGGGTAAATACAATAACACACAAAGCACAGGAACTGGGACTGGATCTTGAAGATGGCAATGCTCAAGCCCGCCAAATCCTAGCACAGTTAAAGGACCTGGAAAATCAAGGATTCAAGTACGATGACGCCGATGCTTCATTCAACCTTATGTTACATCGGGCACAACCAAACTATACTTCACCATTTGAGCTGGTCGACTTCATGGTAGTGGTGGAGAATAATCGACGCCCTCCCACAATCAACGATGGTGAAATGCTCTGCGAGGCTGTAGTGAAAGTGAGAGTAGGGCAAAATGTATATCACACTGCCGCTGAGGGCAATGGCCCTGTAAACGCACTCGACAAGGCACTACGTAAAGCCTTAGTCCAGTTTTACCCCAAAGTGAGTGTAGTTAAGCTAACTGACTACAAAGTCCGCATTCTCGAGGAAACTGAAGGCACAGAGGCCAAAGTGCGAGTTCTCATAGCATCTACAGACGGAGAACGGGAATGGCACACCGTTGGGGCTTCAGCTAATATTATCGAGGCGAGCTGGATTGCCCTGGCCGACAGCATGGAATACTGGCTTTTGCAGGATGCTAAATCTGAATCCTGACCCGGATGACTTTTTATAAGACTTCGCGTCTAAGCCTCTAAATCCCCTTATCTATTATCAGCTGTAAGCTGGCAAAGACCTGCTACCATCTTCAAGAACAGGAGCTTGCCTTGATTCCTCTAACAGTCTCTTTTGCTCCTCCAGCATCTCCTTTGTCACCTTGCTACGGGCAGGAATAAGCTTCCCGATAATGACGTTTTCTTTCAACCCCTGCAAGTGATCCACGGCCCCGGAAATAGCAGCTTGGGTTAGAACTCTCGTAGTCTCCTGGAAGGAGGCCGCAGCCAAGAAGCTAGGAGCTGTTAGAGAAGCTCTCGTTATCCCAAGTAACACTGGATGGGCTATGGCTGGTTCACCACCCTCAGCCAACACCTTGGCATTCACCTCTCCGAAGTCAACCCAGTCGATTAAGTCCCCAGGTAACAACCCGGTGTCACCAGAGGCATCAATGAGAACCTTGCGCAGCATTCTGCCGACGATAACCTCTATGTGCTTATCGTGGATATTCACTCCTTGATTTCTGTAAACCTTTTGGACCTCATTCACCAGGTAACGCTGGACTGCTTCCACACCTTTAATCCGCAAAATATCCTGAGGCTTAAGCGCCCCCTCTGTAAGCTGGTCACCGGCTTTCACCTGATCACCACTCTTCACCAGGAAAGACGCCGCAGGTGGCACCACTTGCTCCCAATCTTCCGTCTCTTGATGCCAAACAGATATCTGGTCATCTTGAACTTCAACTTTGCCTTCGGTATTGCTCAGAATCGAGGAGTCAGACCCCTTCGCCTCTTCATCGCTTGCAGGCACGGCCAATACCTGCCCTGACTCTACAACTTGACCATCACTTACCATCACTTTATATCCCTGAGGCAGTGAATAGTCATCATGGCGACTCTCGGTGTTTACTATCTTGATTTTCCATCCGCCTTCACATTCCGTTATCTCCACCACACCATCTATTTCAGAGATAGCCGCCTGTCCCTTGGGATGCCTGGCTTCAAACAGCTCCTCAACACGGGGGAGACCACTGGTAATATCTCCCCCTCCAGCTACCCCACCTGTGTGGAAAGTCCTCATAGTAAGCTGCGTGCCAGGCTCACCGATGCTCTGAGCAGCAACAATGCCCACAGCACTGTCCATATCCGCTATATGCCTAGACGCAAGGTCTATTCCATAACAACGTTGACATATCCCCATCCGCGACTTGCAAGTCAGAGGAGACCTGACAAAGACCTCACTAATTCCAGTTTCTATTATTTTCGACGCTTTTTGCGCATCGATCTCTTCATCACGTCCTACAATTATCTCTCCGGTCTCCGGATGAGCAACCGGGCGAGCGGCTATACGCATCACAAGCCTCTCAAACATAGAGGGAAGAAGGCCCTTATCCTTATCATTCGGTTCACTAACCCATATCCCTTCTTCAGTACCGCAGTTCTCCTCCTTGACCATAACCTCTTGTGCTACGTCAATGAGCCTTCTTGTCAGATAGCCACTATCAGAAGTTCGCAGGGCAGTATCCGCCAACCCCTTGCGAGCACCATGTGTAGAAATGAAGTACTCCAACACAGAAAGCCCTTCGCGGAAGCTGGCCCTTATGGGCAACTCTATAATCTGGCCAGAGGGATCACTCATCAAACCTCGCATTCCAGCCATTTGCCTGACCTGATCTATGCTTCCCCTGGCTCCAGAATTGGCCATCATGTAAACCGATCCCTCGCGATCAAGTGAGTTCTGCAGGCTTTCCGTCACCTCCTCAGTGGTTCTGCTCCAGACCCCCACAACGCTCTGATAACGTTCATCCTCGGTCATGAGGCCATCTTCAAACTGCTCTTCAATGTTCCTCACTTCATTATCAGCGTGTTCTATAATACCCGCCTTCGCTTCTGGGATTTCAAGGTCGCTCACAGCCATGGTTAATCCAGACCTGGTCGAGTACTTAAACCCTAAATGTTTAATATCATCTATCATGGTGGCAGCAACTTCATTGCCCAGGCGCTGGCAGCACTCAGTAGTTAGCTGCTTGAGTTCCTTTTTATCCACCAAATGATTGTAGAAGCCAAACTCCTCCGGGACTGCTTCACTAAAGATAATACGCCCGACGGTGGTCTTGAGCCGTCCGTCTCCATTCTGGCCACGGACCTCTATCTCAGCTGTTAGATCAATCACTCCCATATCATAAGCCATCTTGGCATCCTCAAAGTCAGCAAAAACCTTTCCTTCCCCTTTGGCCCCCTCTTTCGCCGAGGTTAAATAATAACAGCCAAGAATTATCTCCCTTGTAGGGGTCACCACGGGCTCCCCTGAGCTTGGCAAGAGCAGATTGTTACTGCTCAGCATTACCGTTCTGGCTTCTTCAATTGCGGGCTTCGACAAAGGCACATGGACCGCCATCTGGTCACCGTCGAAGTCAGCATTGAATCCAGCGCACACCAAAGGATGAACCTGGATGGCACTGCTGTCGATCAACACAGGCTGAAAAGCCTGGATACCTAATCTATGCAATGTTGGAGCCCGATTCAGCAATATAGGATGGTCCTTGACCACCTCTTCCACGATGTCCCACACTTCAGCTTTGCCCTGCTCTACAGCTCGTTTGGCATTCCTGACATTGTGTGCCAGTCCTCGCTCTATCAAGCGGCGCATGACAAACGGTTTGAATAACTCCAGTGCCATGCGCTTCGGCAAACCACACTGGTGAGGTTTCAAACTGGGTCCCGCTATGATAACCGAGCGCCCGCTATAGTCCACGCGTTTGCCCAGCAGATTCTGGCGGAAATGTCCTTGCTTGCCCCTTATAGTATCCGAGAGCGATTTTAGAATATGTCCGCTACTGCTGGATACCGGTTGCCCACGACGCCCGTTATCAAGCAATGAATCCACTGCCTCCTGCAACATGCGCTTCTCATTGCGAATAATGACCTCAGGAGTACCCATCTCCATAAGCCTCTTGAGGCGGTTATTACGGTTTATTACCCTGCGATAAAGGTCGTTGATATCGCTTGTGGCAAATCTCCCCCCATCAAGCTGAACCATCGGCCTGAGTTCCGGAGGCGTGACGGGAAGTACGGTAAGGATCATCCATTCAGGCTTGGTCCCTTGCTTCCGGAACGATTCAACGACCCGCAGTCGCTTTATCGCTTTCCTCTGATTCTGTCCGGAACTAACGGCGACTTCCTGCGCAAGATCTTCATGCAACTTTTCCAGATCCAGCTGTTTAACAAACTCCAGAATAGCCTCAGCACCCATCCCCGCCTGAAAGATCTTCCCCCATCGGCTCTTCAATTCACGATACTCATTTATCCCGATAAGCTTCAGCGGCTTCAAGTCTTCCAGTTCCTTAATCTTGGATACGATCTGATCCTGTGATTCACCACCCTCTTCCTCCACTTCCGGAGACAATAACTCCTTTTCCACCTCTCCATTGGACGGTTCCTGCTTCTGTATTGAGCTAAACTCCAGTTCGTCCCGAAGTTCATTGATCACCTGTGTTCGGGCTTCTTCATCAACATGTGTAACAAGGAACTTGGCAAAATATATTACTTGCTCCAATTTCTTTGGCGAAAGATCGAGGAGAAGGCCAAGCCGACTCGGGGTTACCTTTATGAACCAGATATGAGCTACCGGTGCAGCAAGCTCGATATGCCCCATGCGCTCTCTGCGCACGGAGGAATGGGCAACTTCAACTCCGCATTTCTCGCAGATATGCCCCTTATATCTTGCCTTCTTGTATTTCCCACAACTGCATTCATAGTCCTTGGTCGGGCCGAATATACGCTCACAGAAAAGTCCGTCTTTCTCAGGTTTTAAGGTGCGGTAATTAATTGTTTCCGGCTTCGTTACCTCACCATATGACCAACTTTGTATCTGTTCAGGCGAAGCAAGGCATAGTCTTAGACTGCTGAAATCATTAAATTGCAGCATTAATCGCCCTCCTCTATTTCCATTCCCATCAAATTTACTCCTAATCGTGGCACGCCCTCAGATACCTCCTCCACCGGGCTAACCTCTTTCTCTCCTTCAGAGAGAACCTCAACTCCCAATCCCAAACTCTGCAACTCCTTCACCAGCACCTTAAACGATTCCGGCACTCCTAAGGAGCCAATCTCCTCTCCCTTTATGATCTGGCTATATGTTTTGACCCGGCCCACGACATCATCCGACTTAATTGTCAGCATCTCCTGTAGATTGAAGGCAGCTCCGTATGCCTCAAGTGCCCAGACCTCCATCTCACCAAATCGCTGTCCGCCAAATTGAGCCTTCCCGCCGAGAGGTTGCTGGGTAACAAGGGAATAGGGCCCCGTCGACCGGGCATGGATCTTGTCCTCAACCAAGTGGACCAGTTTCATTATGTACATACTTCCCACTGTTACAGCTGATCCAAATGCCTCACCAGTGCGTCCGTCGTAAAGAGGCGACTTACCGGTAATTGGTGGTGCTGTTCTATTCTTATAAGAAAGTTGCTTTGCCGTTTCCTCCAGGGTCTTATCATCCATATCAAGTGCGTTGTCCACGCCCTGTTCCTCAAGCCATAGTTTGAGGCAAACACTCCTAGCCTCTCCCCTGTTGGCTTCATTGTCGAAAATATCCTGCCTATCAAAGCCCTTTTGAGCAAGCCATGCTTTAGCACGCTCCACATGGCTCAAGTTGTTGTCAAGACTGTGATCTTCAGCCGCACGCTGAACGAACCAGGTCTGAGCCAGAAGGTCCTCGATTGTCGTTTCATCAGCCCCGTTGAAGATGGGAGTTAGCGCCTTGAAACCGAGAACATAGGAAGCCCAACCAAGATGGGTCTCCAACAATTGGCCCACATTCATTCGTGAAGGAACCCCTAATGGGCTAAGTACAACATCCACCGGCCGGCCATCAGGAAGATAGGGCATGTCTGCTACAGGGAGCACTTTGGCAATAACCCCCTTATTCCCGTGCCGACCAGCAAGTTTGTCACCCTCCGAGACCTTCCTCTTTTGTGCCACAAAAACCCGGATCATCTTGGTAACACCAGGATCCAGCTGGTCCCAGTTTTCCCTGGAGAATAGCTTAACCCCTATTATCTTGCCATATTTACCATGAGGCATGCGCAGCGAGGTATCTTTCACATCCCGGGCTTTCTCACCAAAGATAGCCCGAAGGAGCTTTTCCTCAGCAGTTAGAACCCTCTCTCCCTTTGGAGTAATCTTCCCCACCAGAATATCTCCTGACGATACCTCGGCACCGATGCGAATGATGCCGTACTCATCCAAATTCCTCAGATTGGCTTCACTAACATTGGGAATATCCCTGGTGATCTCTTCAGGCCCCAGTTTTGTTTCCCTCGCTTCAATCTCATATTTCTCGATATGGATAGAGGTAAACTTGTCCTCTTGAACCAGCCTCTCTGAGATAACTATCGCGTCTTCAAACGTATAACCTTCCCAGTTCAGGAAAGCGCAGAGAACATTCTGCCCCAAAGCCAGTTCTCCATTGTCAGTGCATGAGCCATCTACAAGGACCTGACCCTGGCTCACTCGAGCCCCTTTGTTAACCCTCGGATATTGGATGATGCATGTCCCCTGATTGCTTCTAACGAATTTCTTCAGGGGATAAGCATATTCTTTATCGTCATCCCCTTTGAGGATTATTCCCGTCGCAGTGGCAGATTTTATCTCCCCATCAACCGGAGAAAGTACTACCTGACCACTATCACGCCCCACCTCACGCTCCATGCCAGTGCCCACGGTAGGGCTTTCAGGGAAAATGATCGGAACCGATTGCCGCTGCATGTTTGAACCCATCAAAGCCCTGTTAGCGTCATCGTTTTCAAGGAAAGGTATAAGAGAGGTGCTGACACTCATTGTCTGATTAGTGGATATGTCCATGAAATGAACATTCTCCGGGTTCTCCTCCAGGAAACGCTTGCCGTGGCGAGATTCAACTCTCTCGTCGAGTATCTGGTCATGCTCATCAAACCGTACATTCGCCTGAGCAATGGTATATTTATCTTCCTCATCTGCAGGGAGGTATTCAACATCCGAGGATGCATAGGGTTTTACCGGGATCTGGCACGAAGGCAAAGCAGCAAGCTTTCGGGCCACTTCCTCATCTACTACCGTCCCAGCATCCGCTACAAGCTGGTCCTTTGAATCATATACAGGCCCGCGTATGGTTCTATTCAACAGGTTGGTAGAATCGTTGTCCAGCTCCTTTATGACCCTGCGATAAGGGGTCTCGATAAAAGCATACTCATTAACGCGGGCATAAGTAGCCAAAGAGG
>JAGXOF010000034.1 GCA_023660035.1 Dehalococcoidia bacterium LH_S1 | reverse complement strand
AAGGGCGTGGCGGAGGGCAAACTGAAAGCGCCGCAGAGGATTGCAGCAGCGGCAACTCGGATTCTCTCTCGCAATCATGGTCAACGTTACTATGGTTGGGAGATAAAGGAAGGGAAATTCCACTACTTTGAGCACCCTAACCTGGAGCGTGAGGAAGCCTATGAAGGGGAGTACTTGATCCAGACAGAGGAACAAGGGCTCACCCCAGTAGAAGCAGTGGAAGCCTACAAAGACCTGAGCGAAGTAGAGAAGGCCTTCCGCTGCCTGAAGGACGTGATCGAGATGCGGCCTATTTACCACCGTGACGATAGTCGAGTAAAAGGGCACATTTTTGGGGCGGCGCTGGCCTTCCTGCTGGAGCGAGCAATAGAGAAAAAGCTAAAGGCAGCGGGCAGTAACTTATCACGTGAGGCAGCGCTGGAAGCGTTGCGTACCATCCATGTGGTTGAGATGGAGGAAAGAGGTATTTTGAATCTGTTTTCAGACCCAATTGTCAAACATGGGTTAGGAGGTCTTTTCGTTCCTTTCGTGTTCGAGGCTCGGCCATGTATCATTCCTGCAAGTTATTTAATCTGCCTAACACAGATTATGTTTGGCTCTTTCAGCGTTAAGTGTTGGTAAGCATCGTAGAGGTTCGATATGAAGCAGCTATGCCATAGCTAATAAATGCCCCCTAACATTTTATGTAGACCGAGGGAAAGTTAATATGCTAAGCAATTGGTAGAGTACGTTTATCGTAAAATAAGGTTTCTCCTCCTCACTACTTACAGTTTCGCCATAGCGATTGTTCCACTTGAACCACACACTTATCATCCCCATTTTATTTGCCCCAACAATGTCAGCATCGATCCTGTTGCCAACCATAATTGCGTTCTCCGCTCTAACCCCCAGTTCCTTTAATGCAGCCTCGAATATCCCTTTGGCTGGTTTCTCAACCCCAACTTCATCGGAGATCACTATGGCATCGAAATACTCCCCCAAGCCACAATAGTCGATAATATTCCCTGTGCCACTGCTGTCTCCGTTAGCGATTATGGCCGTCTTCAACCCGCTTTCTTTTATAGCCTGCAAAACACCAACTACCCCCTCTATTACATCAGCAGTAATGGATCCCCCGAAGCTGTCGTGAACCACACTATCCTCAGCAACCAGGGTATCCCCCATGTCAAAGCATACAGCTTCGATCATGAATACTCCTTTGCTGGAACTTTGCCCAACTTCGTCTTTATCGCTTTTGCACTCTGAATGGTCTTGGATACATTCGCACCGTCGACATCACTCGGGCAACGCCCGTAAAGATTATTAGCCTTCCTTGATTTCTCAAGACCGCAAACATAAGGCCTGCTTTCAAGCCTCCTATCTTACGCCTGGGAAGGGGATGCTACCGTATTACTCTTCTACAGGTTGATAACCTTGTCTGCCTTCATTATTGCATCTGCAGCTTGAGGCAGCGTAACAGGGATGATGAAGTCCTCAATCCCTGACTTGTCATCTATGGTTTTACCGGCGCCATCTATTACATGGAATGTTCCACAGGAGACGATATTGACTCCCACATTCTCCTTCTCAAAGCGAGCTAGCATTTCCAGGGTGTCAGGCAAATCGGAAGCGGAAAGCCCTTCGATCTGGCCGGCAATCAGGTCTTTTATTTCGCTTGTGATACCCAGCTTGGCCAGTTCACCTTTCCTGGTCGCAGCAACGCCGTAAGGGCCATAGTAGATAGTAACACTGTTAATCTTAGCCACTTGCTTGGCCATAAAAGCAATCACATAGGAAGCATAGTGGTTGTATGCTTTGTCAGTACCGCTGTTTACCACAATCAGCATATTATTTACCTCTGCCATTTTTGGAATCCTCCTTTGCAAGTTATTTCCCTATTTGGTAGCATCCCATCCTCTGGCTACAGTCTCAGATGTAGTGGTCTGCTAGAGTTCCCATTTGGTTTCATTACCTTCCACTCCAGGATTGGAGTCTATCGACATGGTTTTCTGAGGCGTTGTCTATCTGGCCGGGCTTAGACAGTACCATGTCATACACTTGCTGTGTCTCCGCAGCTGTTCTCTCCCAGGAGAAGGACTTCGCTCTCCTGAAACCCCTTTCAATCAAGTCATGGCGAAGATCTGGCTGAGTTGCCAGTTGATGTATAAGGTGTGCCAGCTCAGCAGAATCATCTGGTGAAAAGAACCACCCAGCATCACCAGCTACTTCCTGTAGTGATGGGGTATTCGAAGCGATTACGGGACAGCCACAAGCCATCGCCTCAACAACAGGCAAGCCGAAGCCTTCATAATGCGAGGGCATAACCAGAACCAGAGCAGAGGAGTAATAACGTGCCAACTCTTTGTCAGATACGTACCCAGCAAGGATAACCTCGTTCCCCAGCCCAAGGCGTCTTACCTCCGAAATTGTCGCCCCCCGGAACTCATCCGCACGCCCTGCAATCCCCACCTTTACCAGCTTCAAACCGGCCAGGGCACCGTCCTCCCTTTTCAACATCGCAAAAGCTTGCAGCAGCACACCCAGGTTCTTTCTTGGCCGCTCTGAACCTACATAGAGCAGATACGGGGATTTAAGCTGCCTGCCTGACACAGGCTTGAATACGCTATGGTCAACTCCGTTATAGATTACAGTGATCTTCCTGGCCGGTATGCCCAGAAGCTGTACCAAGTCCTTTTTGGTGCAGGCAGAAACGGCAATTATGTGCCGGGCTCGCTTGAGTCCTAAAATATCCAGCTTTAGCCCGACCCGGTTCCGCCTACTTTCTGTAGCAAACGGAAAGCATATCCTGACCAGGTCGTGAACGGTAATTATAAATGGGTTTCTGAACAAAAGGCCATACCGGGCAAAATGCTGGTCGGGGAAGTGAATGGTATGGGAGAACTTTATCAGCGTATAAAGGAGGTTAAGCGACTCCTTAAGCGGGCGATAGCGTTGAGTTTCTAATGTCGCCACACGCAGCCTTGTGGCTAGCTCTTGGCTGTATCGGTCAATGCCTGAGCGCTCAGCAGTGGTTACCAGTAGTGTCATCACATCCGCTTCCTCTACACGTAATGCTTACGCTAGAATTAATGTATTGGTTCAGTCGTTTTCGGACAAACCGATGGTAGTAAAATGATACAACCTTCCTCAGTTCTTGTCAAGTTCTTGTGCTGGCTGCTGGACTGGACCGGCAGCCAGGTGCCGAAGAATTACCGCCCCAGGCGACCTTGCCAACGCATCGCAACATCAGGGGCCAACAATACTACTACACTCCCCCGTGTAAGACGCATGGCTTTGGCCATAATTGATATTGGGCACTACAGTGAGCACTCAGTTTCGAAATTAGCCACAATCGAAGCTACCTGAAAGCCCACGGCCCAACAAGTGGTAAACTTGGGCTAAAGGCCGATGTGATGACAAACAGAGGCTTAAAAGAGGTATTTTGAACCTGTTTTCAGACCCAATTGTCAAACATGTGTTAGGACCCCTCAGGTTCCTTGGAAAACGGAGAGCAGCCCGGTTTTCAAACCAGACTCATACGCGCGCCACTGAGAGAACTTTTTTGGAAAACTTACCTGTTACCGATGGGGTTTCACGTCATAAGCTCGCCATGTTATTCCTGCCATGCATCTATTATCCCCTGACAAGAAAGCTCATTCAAGCCATTTTAGAGACTAGATACTAGTTTAGAACTTAGGTTTGAAATTCTCAATCAGATTGCCCCACCCAAAGCACTTTAGTAATTCCCTGTGCTATCAATACGCCGATGCCACCTGAAATAACAGTGCCAAGAGCAAGAAATGGTGCCCATTCCTTTGGTACCCATGAACCAGTATGAAATCCAATGGCTAGCCACGTTACTACAAGACAGGATAAACTCCCTAGTCCCCCACCAACTACGCTCCGCCAATAAGACCTGGACATTAGCTCCATAATCGCACCCATCAAGCCAAGCCCAACAATGCCATAGATGCTAAACCAGGATGGCTCTACTACTCCATACCATGGATGTATAAATAGACAAATGGCAGCTATGATGATAGAAGTGACAACCCCACTATACTTTCTCTCGATAATTTGCCGAGCCAGAGATATCCATAAAACAAAGATGAACCCTCCAAGTAAAGCCATCCCCGCTGCTGGACCAGGGATAGAAAAATGCTGTGTGATGCTTTTTATAGGTATATAGATATTTATTACGGCACTGACCAAAGCCAAAAAGATGATTATTGCCCATTCACTCGGGGTAAAATAAGAAGGTTCTTTTCTTACCATCGACACTTACCACAAATCGGATGATCCTCCATGTTCTTAACAAAGCTGGTATATGCCTCTGACTTCATAATTCCTTCTACACCTTGCCCAAGTGCATTACCCAGGGAAAATTCGGGGAGATAGCAACAAGGAGTAACCTCGCCCTCCACAGTAACGAAAATGCTGCGCTTGACGATCCGACAGGGAAGAGTATGCACGGGGGGCAGATATAGTTTTAGTTTTAGTTTTTTCGCCAGCTGTTTAACTTTGGTAAATAATTCATTCTCCTCGTCATCTGAAAGACATTTTGCCGAACTATCTACTTTGTATATGTTAAAAAGGCGATGCAAGATTACTGCATCTATCCTGATTTCAGAACCAAGTTTGACCAAGCTTGGAATTTGAGCCAAGTTACCCTTATAGATAGTTATATCAAGATATGTTGTGGGAGTTTTGGAATTGCGATTATTCCTTTCAGCTATCAACTCCTCAATCTGGGGCAAACTGCGTGAGAAAAGCTCTTTATCATATATTCCAAAGGCAATTTCTCTTAAACCACTGCTCAAAATACTATCCATGTTTTGTCGAACTAAAGTCCCGTTAGTAGTAAGATTGGTAGAAACGCCCTTTGACTCAGCATACCTTACCATCTCAAATATTTGCCAATTTAGTAAGGGCTCACCCCAGCCATGTAAGCCAACGTAGCGGAATTTGCCTGAATTGAGTATTTTCTTAAAATTGTCAAGGGAGAGAGAAGCAACAGGTCTGTTGAGGTTGCGCCTCATACATATCTCACAATCCAAATTGCAGGCACTAGTAGGTTCAATCTGCAAAGTTAAATTTCGAGGCAACTTGAACCATTTCATCAAAACTTTATTTAAATGAAAAAGTTATACTTTGAATACTTACAAAGCCCTGCTCCGTATAGCAGGGCTTTGCGGCCAAAACCATCCATTCAGGAAGAAGGTAAACGAAAAGGCTTAGCTATTTACCTTAATAAAGCTCAGGCGCTTTCTTACTAAGCCCTTAAAGTTCCAGAGCAGGACGCCAACAATGCCCATTGAAGCAAGAATCTGAGGCATCACCTGGCATGCTCCGGTGCAGCCACTAACTGCTCCTCCAGTAGATACAGTAACCGGTGCGCACATTTTTACGTCCTCCCTTCTTTTTTATTGCCACTCATTGCAATAATATCATTATTCATTATTTTTGTCAAGGCTTTTGAAATTTCCCCAATGCTTTTGTTCCCTTTACTTCCCGATTACCTGGTACATCATTGGTATTGGTATGGATTCCCCTGCACTTATTTTGTTTAGTAATGCCTCCACACCACCTTTTCTGTATTTCTTGTAACCCTGAAAATCTGGCTTATCTAATAGACTCACAACATCTTCTAAAACTCGCTTTGCCTCGTCATTCTTTTCAAGCTGTGAATAAGTACAAGCTAAACCAATATACCCTTCCAAGTAATAATTTTCATGGGCGACTTCTCGATTTGCTATTTCTGGATGCTCTTCTAGATACTCAAAGTCATCTCTCGCTTTCCCATATTCTCCAATATCAAAGTATGCTAATCCCCTCTCATAATAGACTCCTGGTATGTCTGCCACACCTGTTTCCTCTGAGCTAATTATTTCTGTGCACATATCTATCGCCGCATCAATATGTTCTCTTGCTAGTGCATCATCCCCCTTCGCTGTATATATTTTTGCCAAAAATCTGTGAGCCCCGGCTACATAACCCGAATCTGGGAAGTTTTCTATTATTTCTTTGCCATATTCAATCGCTTCTTCATACTTTTCAAGTTGATACGCTGCCATCATTCCAGGCATTAGGGCCAGATCAAATTCTTCCGAACCTTTGGCCATGTCGATATATTTTGTAGCTATCTCGTATGCCTCTTTATATTTTTCCAATTCAATACAAACTGGTGCTTGATGCTCAAGTGCACTATCTAGTAGTGGGGCTAAATCCAATGCCTTTTTATAATTTTCGTAGGCTTTGTCCATTTCACCCATGGCAAGATAAGTTCTCCCCAGATTGGTATAGATAGATGCAACTCCTTCCTTACCAGCTTTATCAAGTATCCAATCCTTATGTTCCAGCGCCTTCTCATATTCTGGAATCACCTTTGTTGCCCTATCCGTATAGGAGTCCACATATAGGTAATAGGCATTCCCTTTGCCAAAATGTGCCAGGGCATAATTTGGGTCTATTTCCAATGCTTTGTTAAAATCTGCTATTGCATTTCGGAAGGCTTCCTCTTCATCTTCAAGTCCTGCCTCTATATAGGTCTGACCGGGGAGTTTGTCATAGTGATGGAAGAAGACATTCTCCGTAGTATAGCAAGCACCTTGGTTGTAATATGCGTCCACATTCTCAGGGTCTTGCTCTATAGCCTTGGTGAAGTATTCAATTGCCTTGTCATAGTTTCCTTCATCATACGCTGCAAGCCCTAGAGCATTATAGTCTTGTTGGGCTAAGCTAGAACTTATAGACCAACCAAGTAAGCCTAAGGCAACAACGCATATCACAGTAATAACGATGAACCTCGCTTTTGCCACTCTCTATCCTCCTTGTTTTATAATATATGATTTATGAGGTAAGGCCCTTTCTCCAGCCCTTTACCAAGTTCCATACCAAAACACCCGCGGCAGCCACGACACCGATAACCTGGGGCCACACTCGGCAAATTCCGGTACAGCCACTAACTGCTCCTCCTGTAACTACACTTACCGGAACACACATTTCTTTTCACCTCCTTTTTAAATTCCTTATTGCAACTAATTGCACTATAGCATTATTTAATAATTTTGTCAAGCCTCTTTTTTGAAAATTTTCTACTAAGATTTAGGCATGATGCCAAGCTCAACCAAGGGATTTACCCCCGCTGCTTTTAGCTTCTCAAGCTCAGCTCGGCTGTCAACATCAAATTCTTTTATGGGGAAGACTAAAGCTTCCGGATTATCCAGATAATCCATCATCTTTACATCCATCTTCAACCTTATATACCACCAGTGATAGGTTCCAAAGCTTCGTAGCTTGGCTCTCAATTCTGGGGAGATTCCAGAAAGTTCATAGGCTTTATCCCAATCAAAGCCGATAAGCATTCCGTCCCCTTTTTCCGCCCCTCGTTTCCATCTGATTACGATATTAGCAGTCTTGCCTCTTATATCCTTAGGAAGAGCCTTTCGTTGTTCCTTAGTCAGGTTCTTTACATACATCCTCCTGTGACCAACATTGGTTTCAAAAATCTGTATTAAGGCGTCGTCCTTGCACCACGATGGAATGGCTATCATCGTATATTCCTTCCTGGGAGATTCAGTGGGGAGATGCTTTATTATATATTTGGCTATTAAGTAGCCGCTGGTCAACCCGGGGCAGATATGGTCGTGAAGTTCGGCTGCTTTGAGAAAATCGTTGGGTAAGCCCCTGGCCCAAAGATTGGATATGGTAAATATGCTGAACTCATTTCCAGCAAATACTTTGTCAACCATCTTCTCTTGCCACGCTTCGGGATTACCAAGCAACCTATCAGCACCAATGTTCTCTTTAGCGATTGGGGCGAAGATTTCCTCATCTTTAAGCTCCATGAAATCCCCTAAAGCGGCATTCTTATCTGTCTTCTCTTTATCCAGGTAAGTTTTGAGAACTTCTTTCTTTGCTTCAAGGTAAACGCAATTCTTGCTCTGTTTGTCGAAGAAGGCAAACCATAATGGCTGATTATATGCTTGGTGCAGGTTTGCCAGATTCCCCTCGCCTCGAGAAAGGCCACTAGTCATCATTACCCCGTCAAGGGCTTCCTCTGAGGTATATTCCCCGATTTTGGCGATATATCCAGCATCCGTTAGTGCCAGAATATTAGAGTCGCCTTTTTCAAAATCCAGCTCCTCCATTGCTCTGTCTGCAGCTTTGAATCCTACCAGACTCAGTACGGATAAATTTTCTTCGCCCACAAAGTCAACTAGCGGCGTTAAACCGGGGTAATCGCTGATTATTGACTCACCTGGCTGGGTAGCTGGAGTAGTTTCCTTAGCACATCCCCCGACCAGTACTGTTCCCAGAACTAGAGGGAGAGCCAGTCCAACAAAGGTAACCGACTTCGAAATTCTTTTAATCATACAACGCCTCCTTTGATTTATTTTGAGTTACTGCAAATAGTTGCAATAACTTAGTGAAAAAAATTTTCTGCTTAGGCCCTTCTTTTCAAACCATTCAAATTCTACCTCCTTTATTTTATTTTTGCAACTAGTTGCAAAAAATGCCCCAAAATTATCCCTCATCTTTATTTGAAGTAAACCCATCTTTCCAGCCTCCTTTCCCTGGAACCCTTTGCCAGGATTGCACTTCGCCTTGGCGTTTACCTTCTTCGATAACTTCCAGGGCCCGATGCACCCACGAGGGGAATTTCGCTCCTTTTATATTATCGTAACCTAGCATGAAAGGTTTGATGTCGATTACTGGGGTATTATTGTATGCATCTAAGCCCTCAACCATTAGAGTGTTTTTGTCCCTTTTTAATACTTTAACTGTGGTTAATCCTATTGAGTTTGGCCTTATAGGTGACCTTCCGGCAAAAACGCCAATCACAGGAAAATCTTTTTGTGCCATTGGATGTCCTTTTATTGCTGAGCTTTTCCACTCTGAACAATGCATCCAATAAATAATGATGGCATGCGAAAACTCTTCTATCCCTTCCAGACCTTCGGCATATTCATCATCTATAACGATTTCCGAAATTTCACTCTCATAACTTAGCGGTATCTCATCATTAAAATTATTTCTCACCCTGCCGATAGGACTTACTTTGAATTTCGCTTTGGAATTTCGAGCCATTTAATCCTTCTTATTTTATTACAAGTAGTTGCAATAAACAAACAAAAATTTTTACATCTCTTCCAAATGCACCTTACAGGTAACAGTTTAGTTTTGCAAGAAACCTCTATCCTTTTTATATCACAAGCCCCCCGTACTGTCAAGAGACTGTGCTGGCTTGTTATCTACAGCTGAAAACTGGACTTTGAGGGTTTGCCAGTTACCAGGAAGTAATAGCAATGAAGTT
>JAGXOF010000033.1 GCA_023660035.1 Dehalococcoidia bacterium LH_S1 | reverse complement strand
CCATTTCCTTTTGGAAATCGATATCTCCTCCAGGCCCATTTTGTATTGGAAGAGACTCGACTTTGACCTTTTAGCTCAGGCGGCGTATAATATAAGCAGGTAAAACACAGGTGTAGGGGGCAAGATGTCTAGCCGTTTTGATAAATTCACCGAAAGAGCGCGAAAGGTTCTTGCACTAGCTCAAGAAGAGGCACAGCAATTTAATCACAACTATATCAGTACCGAGCATATCCTCCTTGGTATGGTCAGTGAGGGAAGTGGTGTTGCCACAAAGGTGTTGGGCAACCTTGGCGTTGAGCCCTCCAAAGTCAGAACTGCAGTTGAGTTCATTATTGGCCGTGGGGAAAGCAAAAGCCAAGGCGAAATAGGTCTAACCCCACGAGCTAAAAAGGTAATTGAGTTAGCAGTCGACGAGGCAAAACAATTAAATCACAGCTATATCGGAACTGAACACCTGCTTCTCGGTTTGCTCCGGGAAGGTGAGGGTGTAGCTGCTGGCGTCTTGGAAAGCCTCGGAGTGAGTCTTGATAAAACCAGGGAAGAGGTAACACGGGTCCTTAGGGAGGGGACATCACAGCGCCGTGCTGGAACAACATCTCGAACTGCCAGCAAAACACCCACTCTGGATCAATTGGCTACGGATCTAACCGCTGCCGCGATAGCAGGTAAGCTCGATCCTGTCATCGGCCGAGAGAAAGAGCAGGAACGAGTAATTCAGGTGCTTAGCCGCCGTACCAAAAACAATCCTGTTGTTATAGGAGAAGCTGGTGTCGGGAAAACAGCTGTGGCCGAAGCAGTGGCACATGCCATCGCAGTGGGCAATGTTCCTGAGAGCCTGCGTGATCGACGGCTCCTTAATCTTGATATAGGAGCACTCGTTGCTGGTACAAAATATCGCGGCGAATTTGAAGAGAGACTAAAGAAAGTCATTTCCGAAATTAAACAGGCAGGGAACTGCATACTCTTTATCGATGAGATCCACACCCTTCATGGTGCTGGTGCTGCCGAGGGTGCTGTCGATGCTTCGAATATCTTGAAGCCATCTTTAGCACGAGGTGAGATTCAGATCATCGGGGCAACTACGGCAGATGATTATCGCAAACACATAGAAAAGGATGCTGCCCTGGAACGTCGCTTCCAGACCATACTGGTTGAGGAACCATCAGTAGAGGATACGGTTGAAATCCTGCGAGGGGTAAAGTCACGTTACGAGGAGCATCATGGCCTGCAAATAACTGACAAGGCCCTCACGAGAGCCGCATCGCTGGCATCCCGTTACATCTCAGGACGAGCTTTGCCGGACAAGGCCATAGATGTAGTGGATGAAGCAGCATCTCGTGTGCGGATTAAACATCAAACACCGCCGCTGCCAACGGCTGAACTGAACAAAGCTCTGGAAAAGGTTCGCAAGGAAAAAGAGCAAGCAATTTCGAATCAACAATACGAATACGCAGCCGAGCTTCGTGACCGCGAAGTGAAATTAGAGGATAGGATCAAACAATCCGAAGAGGAGTGGAAAGGGGAACAGGTAAGCGAGCAAATAGAGGTAACAGAGGACAACATCGCAGAGGTCGTTGGCATGTGGACAGGTGTCCCGGTTACGAAGCTAGCGAGCGATGAAACTAGCCGCCTGCTTAAGATGGAAGAGGTCTTACACAACCGAATTGTTGGGCAGGATGAGGCTATCAATCTGATCTCCAAGGCTGTGAGAAGATCCCGGGCAGGGTTGAAAGACCCACGAAGACCTGTAGGTATTTTTACCTTCCTTGGGCCTACAGGTGTAGGAAAGACGGAGCTGGTTCGTGCTCTGGCAGAATTCATGTTCGGAAGCGAGGATGCGCTGGTTAGACTGGACATGTCGGAGTACATGGAGAGGCACTCTGTATCACGGCTGGTGGGTGCTCCACCGGGCTACGTCGGCTATGAGGAGGGAGGTCAACTCACTGAGACGGTGAGAAGAAAACCCTACTCGGCTATACTCCTGGACGAAATCGAAAAGGCCCATCCGGACGTCTTTAATATCCTGTTGCAAATCTTCGACGACGGACGGCTTACGGATGCCAATGGAAGGCACGTGGACTTCCGTAATACGATCATAGTGATGACCAGTAACATCGGCAGCGAAACTATCAAGAAAGAGAGCAATATCGGTTTCGTGAGCCGGAGTGACGAACAAAAGGCCATTAAGGTCTCACATGAGAAGATGCGAGATAAACTCATGGGAGAAGTGAAGAAGAACTTCCGTCCGGAGTTTATCAATCGTCTTGATGGCACAGTTGTGTTCCATTTGCTTACCAAAGAACATGTACTGCAAATCGTGGACTTGATGCTCTCGCAAGTGAGGTCACGTCTTATGGAGCAGGGAATCGACCTTACTGCGACTGCAGCAGCGAAGGAGTTTTTGCACGAGAAAGGGTTTGATCCCAGCTTTGGCGCTCGACCTCTGAAGAGGGCGATTCAGACCATGGTTGAGGATCCCCTCTCGGAAAAGATACTCCAAGGCGATTTCCAGGCCAATGACGTGGTGGAAATCGACCGCCAGGGCGATGAGATTGTATTCCGGAATGCCTCCGTCGCCAGCTTACCAGCCGCCTAGAGGATATACATAGGGGATACTTTGCCCCATCTTCCAGGATGATGAACGCTTAAGGAGCAGACAGTCACTTGCTACTGCCTGCTCCTTTTTGTTATCTTACAATCATCGGTGAATGTATGGCCAAAACACGGACTGTCTACGTTTGCAGTATCTGTGGTAACGAGAGCTTAAAATGGTTGGGGCGCTGTCCACAGTGCGGTGAGTGGAATACCTATGTCGAAAAGACGACAAGCAGCACCGGCAGCGCAGGTAGCTACATTGCCCCTGCTGAAGTTCAGGAATTGGCTGCCATTTCACTTGAGGACGTTCCGCGCATCCCTTTAAATTCATCTGAGTTCAATTGTGTGTTGGGTGGGGGAATTGTGCCAGGTTCATTGGTCCTCATTAGTGGAGACCCGGGAATCGGGAAATCCACTCTTCTTCTGCAAATGGCCGGGGCCCTGGCCGAAAAAGAAGGTAAGGTCCTGTATGTCTCAGGCGAGGAATCGGCATCCCAGATAAAACTCAGAGCTGAGCGAATAGGGCTGAGCGGCAATGGACTTTTCATCCTTCCCGAAACACGCATAGAAAATGTGGTAAACAGTGCGCAAGACCTCTCACCGGACCTTGTAATCGTCGATTCAATTCAGACCGCCTATGTAGAGGGAGCTGGTGCCGCAGGCAGTGTTGCACAAGTTCGGGAGTGCACATTGCGCTTGATGCAGTGGGCTAAATCGAGTGGTATACCTGTCTTTCTGGTCGGCCATGTTACCAAGGAAGGTGCAATAGCCGGACCCCATGTGCTGGAGCACATGGTTGATGTAGTGCTTTATCTTGAGGGTGAGCACTTCAGCTCTTACAGGCTTCTACGTGGTGCCAAGAACCGCTTCGGCTCCACCGATGAAATCGGCATATTCGAGATGCGGGACCGAGGGCTTTTCGAGGTTGCCAATCCATCACAGGCCTTACTCTCGCATCGGACCGAGGGAGCTATAGGCACAGTAATAGTTCCCACTTTAGAGGGAACCCGGCCCCTTCTGGTAGAGATTCAAGCATTAACCAATCCTACCAATTTTGGCATGCCCCGTCGTACTGCCAGTGGGTTCGACTTCAACAGACTGCTTCTCATCGCCGCTGTGCTTTCCAGGAGAGGTGGAATTTCCCTTTCCGATCAGGATATAATTGCCAATGTTGCCGGTGGAATAAGAGTCAATGAACCTGCCATGGATTTGGGGCTGGCACTGGCTATTGCATCGAGCGCTCGAAATGCGAAAATGAGTCCCACCATGGCAACGATAGGAGAAATAGGATTGAGCGGTGAGCTGAGGCCTGTCTCACAAATTGAAAAGCGTGTAGCGGAGGCAGCGAAACTAGGCATGCAAACCGTTCTTTTGCCTCCGACCTCATCTGACTTATCGACACCGTCAGGGGTCGAACTCAAGACGGTCAGCACATTGCTGGAGGCTCTTAAGGTTGGATTACAATCAAAGTAAGCATTCACCGGGTGTCATTAAAACGTTAATTAACAGAGGTGATATATGTCCGAGAAAGCAATTCTAGCCTATAGCGGTGGCCTGGATACATCCGTAGCCATCAAGTGGATAGCGGAGAAGTACGGCTTTGACGTCGTTGCAGTCGCTATCGACGTGGGATCAGAGAAAAACTACCCATCCATAAGGCAAAGGGCACTAGATGTCGGAGCCGTGAAGTCACTGGTCATTGATGCTCGAGAGCAGTTCGTAAAAGATTACGTCTTTCCGGCCCTTCAAGCAAATGCGTTGTATGAAGGTGAGTACCCTCTGGCAACGGCATTGGCCCGGCCTTTAATTGCAAATTTGCTGGTAGACATAGCGCATCAGGAAGGTGCTACTGCTATTGCTCACGGGTGTACCGGCAAGGGAAATGACCAGGTACGCTTCGATGTAAGCATTAATACCCTGGACTCCGATCTCAAAATCATCGCACCAGCCCGGGAGTGGGGAATGACACGCGAGGAAGAGATATCCTATGCCAAGGAGCATGGCATTGCTACCCCTGTGACAATGGAAAGTCCTTATTCAATTGATGAGAACCTCTGGGGTAAGAGCATAGAATGTGGAGTATTAGAAGACCCGTGGGCAGAACCGCCGGAAGATATCTATGAGCTTACGCGTTCCCCCTCCGATGCCCCAGGCGTTCCACTTTACATAACCATTAGTTTTGATAAAGGCATTCCAACCGCTCTTGATGGCAAGGAGATGGACGGTGTTTCCCTGATCGAGCAGCTAAACGAATCGGCCGGGATGCATGGGGTAGGACGAATCGACAATATGGAAAATCGTCTGGTAGGGATAAAATCCCGGGAGATTTACGAAGCTCCCGCGGCCGTGGTGCTGATCAAGACCCACCGTGTGCTTGAGGATATGGTTTTATCCAGGAATCAATTGCGCTTCAAAGAGCGATTAAGCCAGGAATATGCCGATCTAATCTATGATGGACTATGGTTTAGCTCATTACGTGATGATCTGGCCGCCTTTGTTACAAGCTCACAGAGATTTGTAACCGGAACGGTGATGATGAAGCTGCATAAGGGCAATTGCATTGTAGCAGGGCGAAAGTCACCATACTCACTGTATGATGTAAGACTCGCCACCTACGATGAGGGAGACGTGTTTGACCAAAGTGCTTCCCCAGGATTTATCCACATCTGGGGACTGCCATCCAGGACCCAAAGACGAGTGCAGTTGCAATAAGCTCGGGGATTAAAAGGACAAGAAATCAGGAGCCAGTATTTAGAATTCAGCATTTGTAAGCAGTCAGCTAATATGCATGTCATTTTCGCAGTAATAGCCAATGGGTGAATGATTACATTCAGTGTCTATGACTTTCTTATGACTGCTAGCTACTGAATTCTGGATGCTTACCCTGGCTGAGCGCAAATATCCCAGCATCACACTGATTATATAAAGGGTATCTGAGCTGATGGAAAAGCTAAGGATTCCCATCATTTCCATTCTACTGATCGCCGCTCTCGCTGGCGGAATCGTATTTATACTTAAGCAGAATACTACGAGCTACCCCATTGAGATCGAACTCCCGGAGCCATCACAAGAGATCGAGGTTTACGTTACCGGTTCTGTGCAAAATCCCGGAATGTATACCCTGACTGAAAGAGCCCATGTCACCGACGCAATAGAGGCTGCCGGTGGATTTACTTCTGATGCGGATACATCGGCTGTCAATAGGGCCAGAAATCTCCGAGACGGCGACAAGGTCTACGCTCCTATGCAAGGTGAGGCATCACAGGGTATCAACATCAACATAGCTGATTCATGGCTTCTGGACGCCCTGCCGGGGGTCGGGCCAGGTCTAGCAGAGAGAATTATCAATTACCGATTCCAGAATGGACCTTTCCAGTCCAAAGAGGACTTGATGAAGGTAAAGGGAATCGGGGATTCCACTTTCGAGAAACTGAAAGATAAGATTACGGTGCGTTAATGCGGCTTATCTACCTCAGTTTAGCCTGGATTCTTGGTATATTCCTAGGCATGAGGTATCTGCCTTCAGCAGACTGGAAATATCTGGCGATTCCCCTTGGCGCCTTTTTACTCCTGGCCCTTCTTTTTCAGCGTAGGAAGACCCTGTTACTGGGAGCACTCTGCCTTGCTATTCTTTTAGGTGGGATTATCCGCTTTCAATCCATACCAAGCGGCGAGCCATTACAAGATTATCAAGAGGGCTTCCATAAAATAAGAGGTATAGTCTCAGAGGACCCCAAAGTTGGCGATTTCTCTACTACTCTACGATTTGAAGTTACGGAAATACGGGTAAACGAAAAATGGAAGGGGGTCTCCGGCACCCTTCAGGTCTATGCCTCCAAATTCCCCGCCGCGTTAGCTGAATCAAGAGACCCTCCATACTATCGATACGGCGACCTCCTGGAAATAGCTGGGGTATTGGAATCCCCCGATCCGCCAGAGAAGGGGGAAGAATTCAACTTCCGCGAGTATCTGGCGCGTCAGGGCATCCATACCATAATGTACTGGCCAAAGGGCGTAAAACTCCTCGCAGCTGGACAAAAGTCCACCATAATGGAACTCATCTACAGTCTGCGTGGCAACATATCGCAGGCTCTGGAGAAAGTAATGCCCGAGCCCCAGTGCTCGCTTGCCAAGGCAATGCTTCTGGGACAACGCTCCTCTATTCCATCTCAAGTCAAAGAGATGTTTTCCAATACAGGAACAGCCCATCTTCTGGCGATCTCCGGTGTCCATGTGAGCATTGTTGTAGGAATTGCTATGGGAGCTGGCATTCTCATTTTCGGTAGACATCGCCCATATTATGTGCTACTTGCCCTTGCTCTCGTCTGGCTCTACGTGATGCTATCAGGAATGCGCCCCTCCGCGATCCGCGCAGCTACTATGGGAAGCCTCTGGCTCTATGCAGACTGGATTGGCAGGCCTCGCAGTGCTTTCACCGCCTTAACATTCGCTGCCGCCGTTATGCTGGCCTTTGATCCATCGTTATTGGCCACTATAGGATTTCAGCTCAGCTTCGCTGCCATGGCAGGACTTATCTTTCTGACTCCCATGGTCCATGACTGGAGTAAGAGGATGCTCGGAGGCGAGACCAAAGAGGTATCGCCAGCCATTAATTTTGTACTCGGTAGTTGTTCGGTTACCCTGGGAGCTATCCTAGCAACTCTCCCGCTTATTTCCCACTACTTCCATATGATCCCTCTTGTGGGTCTGCCTGCTACATTCCTTACCCTTCCAGCAATACCAGGAATAATTGTGACAGTGGCGCTCACGGGTATAGTGGGCATATTTGCAACCGGCGTGGCCAGCATATTAGGTTGGATCTCATGGCTGTTTCTTACATATGTACTTGAGATAGTTGATATTTTCTCTGCCTTTCCATCTGTTCCAATCGAATTTAGTACCCCCGCAATCTGCGCGTACTATGGTATCCTAATAGCAGGCATTTGGATACCCAAAAATGGGAGCAATATAAGTGCAGGAGCTATCATGATAAAAGACCGCCTGGCCACAGCATCCAGAGGTGCGACCACAATTCCTACAAAATGGGCGATTCTCCCACTCCTGGTGCTGACAGCGCTGGTCTGGTCCGCGGTTGTAACTACCCCCGATTCTCGTCTCCACATCTTTGTCTTTGACGTTGGCCAAGGAGACGCAATTCTTATTCAGAAAGGGACTCAGCAAATGCTGATCGACGGTGGCCCAAGCCCAGAAAAGGTAACAAACCAGTTGGGCACCACAATGCCATTTTGGGACAGGAACATCGAGATGGTCGTCCTTACGCACCCTGAAAGCGATCACCTTAGCGGACTGGTGGAGGTCATTCAAAGGTACGAGGTGGAAAAGGTTTTGACCAGTGGGCAGGACAGCGATTCCGGCACATACGTAGAATGGCGAAAGTTGATCAGGGAACAGAATATTGAACGCATAGTTGCCAGACAGGGACAGGTAATCGACATGGGAGAGGAGGCACAATTAAAGGTCCTTCATCCCAAGACCAACCAGTTCAATGAGACCGATTTGAACGTCAATAACAAGTCGATAGTTCTGAGGCTAATGCATGGCAAGTTCAGTTGCCTTCTGACCGGAGATATCGAAGCAGAGGCTGAGGAACTCTTACTCAATCAGGATATCACATTGAGAAGCACGGTTCTCAAAGTGCCACATCATGGTTCAAGTAGCTCGACTACTACCGAGTTCTTATCCGATGTTGCCCCAATCGTCGCTGTGGTTTCCGTGGGGGCAGACAACCGATTCGGGCATCCAGCTGAGAAGGTAGTCGATAGGCTGGAAGGAGAAGTAGAGAAAGATATGCTTTTCTCTACCTCCGAAGACGGAACGGTTGAGCTTATTACAAACGGCCAGAAACTATGGATAGGAGAGCGTACCAGATGAAGGCGATAAATATAAGAGTCATCCCAAATGCAAAGGAGAACAAAGTTATCCCGGCGGACAATGGGCTCAAAGTTCGTGTAACTGCCCCTGCCCTTGAAGGTAAAGCAAATAAGGCAGTTATTGAGGTCCTGGCCAAGCACCTTGGTGTCAGGAAAAGCGATATCAGGATAACCAGGGGCGAAAAGTCAAGAGAGAAAACCATCGAGATTGCAAATGACTGATTTCACCCAGTGATTACCAGCAAATACCGTGTATTTCAACTTATCCCCATCCGCTTTTTAAGATCCTCCCGAAGGGCATTCTTATCAACTTTCCCTACCTTTGTCACCGGAATTGAGTCAATAAACTCGATCCTCTCCGGTCGCTGAAGTAGTGATGCCCCTTTACTATGTTAGGAATTTTTCAAAAGTGGACTGTTTTTGATTCAAAAGTGGACCCCAGGGAACTCTTTTAGCGGATAGACAACACGGTGCACCATTCGTTGACTCCCCCATATCCGAATTTCCAAAGCACCCCTTTCTGGGTCGGGGATCAGATGAACCTCAACCTCCTCTCTCAGTGGCACTTTAGGCACTTCTATTTCGTGATTGAACAGTGATATTCTGCGGTACCCGTTGACCGTACGTGTCTCGCGCAAGCAGAAGATATCCTTGGCCGAGCCATAGGGTTTCGGGAAGGCGAACGGCCTAAACAGACTGTTCCCCTCCTTCCCCGCATTTGCAAAGCGAATACTGGGCACTTCCCCGGTAACAGAATGAACCTGATGGTTGTTATAGCGGTTTACTTCCTCTTTTAGCACGGGGCGTACCTCATCCATGGCGGTTAATTTCTCTATAGCACAAGTCCTGACAATCCTGTCCTGTAGCCACCGATATGGTCTTTCCACTCTCC
>JAGXOF010000032.1 GCA_023660035.1 Dehalococcoidia bacterium LH_S1 | reverse complement strand
CTTCAGAGAATGAAATGCCATCTCTACGTCGCTCAAATCCTTGTAGGCTTCCACTACTTCTACTGGGGTGAGCCCTTGTTCCTCTGTCTGGATTAAGTGCTTCCCTTCATAGGGTTTCTCACGCTCCAGGTTAGGGTGCTCAAAGTAGTGGAATTCCCCTTCCTTTACCTCCCAACCATAGTAACGTTGACCATGATTGCGAGAGAGAATCCGATTTGCCGCTGCTGCAATCCTCTGCGGCGCTTTCAGTTTGCCCTCCGCCACGCCCTTTTCCAGCTTCTCTAGCGCTACCCGCGTGCGCTCCATAGACTGCTCACGCATCCTTCGCTCATATTTCAATCGTTCCTCAGAGTGAACCACAAACACTCGCACTCCAGGCTCATTACCGGCTACCTCCTGTACCAGTGTTTTGCAATCTCCCCCCTTCTTCTCCCCCCTTATGGGGCACTCCTGCCATGCCCCAGTCGCCCCCTTGATGAGTTCATAGATTTCCTCTCGTCGCTCCCGCTCCAGTTCCACCAGATACCCTTGCTTCTGCTCACGCAGCATGGCTACATTATCTGAGATCACCACCCCCCGATCTCCCACAAACACCACTCGCTTCAGCCCAAAGCGCTTCTTCAGATCATCTACTACCCCTTTTACTGCCTCGAAATCGCGTATATTGCCACGGAATACATGATGCGCTATCGGCCACCCATTGACCATCACCATCCCTACCTGCACTTGCCGATTACGACGTTTCTCATCTCGGCTGTAGCCATGCCGTCCCAGTTCCTTCGGTCCCTCTCTCTCAAAATAAGTGGGGGTCAAGTCATAGAATACCCGCTCCACTTGCAGGGAGAAGAGGTCACGAAGCTTGAGGTAGAGCCTTTGTTCGATTTCCTCTTTGTGCTCCAGTAGCTCATCCAGGGTACGATACCATCGCTGCAGCCAGGTAAGGTTTACCTGCACCCTTCTATGTTCCTCCCACTCTGGCAACCACCGCTTACCCTGGCGATCGCACACATAATCCGTCTCCAACCACGTGGCTAAGTGGTGCTCACTGCCAGGACAAGAAAGTCGATTTGCCACCAGAACAAATGCCCGGTCTGCCAGGGCAGTACCCGGTTGCCTTTTCTCCCTTTCACAATCATCCAGGATGGCATCCAGCCCCAGCTCTTGCCATAGGTGCTTCGCCACCAGCACCGGCCCCCAGCACGCTGCTTCCCTTGGATTCACCTCTGCAGCAGGCACCCAATTGCCCTCCGCTCCTTCACCTTGCAGCAGCCGTACCAAGCTACTCAGGTGGGGAGCCAGGGTGTCCTTGCGCCCCAAACTCACTACTACCCGCTGTTTGTTATGCCCACCCTCTCGATAGGACTCCACCAGGCGCAGGTATTCGTGCTTCTCCCCTTTATGGCCCCGAGCCTTAACTGTTCTCAGAAACATTGCTGTAACTGTGGAGTATGACATGCAGTACAGCAATTGTCAATAGGATTTGCGTTCCTTGTCTGTCACCACAAGTTGGCCAGCGCCAGGTTCAAACAAAGCTGGCTCAAAGCTGGCTTACCTCTGGAAATGTCAAACATGTGCTATTTGTCAAATGTCGCATTGCGGCATTTGAACCCCCCCCTCCCCTTGATACAATGAATATGCAGGAACATTATGCCTTCTAATAATTCCATCCGGATAAAAGGCGCCCGGGAACACAACCTCAAGAACATCGACCTCGACATTCCCAGGGATAAGCTGGTGGTTATCACAGGTGTATCGGGATCGG
Source organism: Dehalococcoidia bacterium LH_S1 (assembly GCA_023660035.1). Classification (GTDB taxonomy): domain Bacteria; phylum Chloroflexota; class Dehalococcoidia; order SZUA-161; family SpSt-899; genus JAGXOF01. The sequence goes on along the minus strand of JAGXOF010000032.1, from coordinate 7,813 downwards.
GGAAGAGTTCTCTGGCCTTCGATACGATATACGCGGAGGGACAGCGTCGTTACGTGGAGTCTCTCTCGGCATACGCACGCCAGTTTCTGGGCCGGATGGACAAGTCGGATGTCGACTATATCGAGGGTTTAAGTCCAGCTATCTCCATTGACCAGAAAGGCATCAGCCGGAATCCCCGCTCCATAGTTGGCACGGTGACCGAGATATACGACTACCTGCGCTTGCTCTTTGCGCGGGTGGGGCATCCTCATTGTTCGCAGTGTGGAAGGGAGATCTCCCAGCAAACTGTTCAACAAATCGTTGATTCCGTTCTGAAACTTCCCCAGGGACAGCGGTTTATGATACTGGCACCTATAGTCAAAGATCGCAAGGGCGAGTACCAGTCCGTGTTCGATAATTTAAGGAAAAATGGATACGTTCGGGCACGTGTAGATGGCGAAATTAGGGATCTTGCTGAGCAAATTAGCCTTGACAGGTACAAGGGCCATACCATAGAGGCGGTGGTCGACCGGCTGGTAGCCGGAGAAGAGGGACAGCAAGGCAGGGTGTCTGACTCCGTTGAGACGGCCCTGAAGCTGGGAGAAGGGCTGGTTCTGGTTTCCACTCCTGATGGTGAAGATCTGCTTTTCTCGGAGCATTTTGCCTGTCCTCACTGTGGGATAAGTTTTGGTGAGATCGAGCCGAGAACGTTCAGCTTCAATAGTCCTCATGGTGCATGTCCGGCCTGCACTGGAATAGGTATGAAACAGGAAGTCGACCCTGATTTAGTGATTCCCAACAAGAATCTCTCCCTTGCTGAGGGGGCTATTATCCCGTGGGCAAAGTCCGGGTCGATGAGCGGCTGGTATGCATATCAGATCGAAGACCTGGCTCGTGAATACGATTTCTCAAGGCGTGTTCCGGTAAAGGAGCTGAGTGAAGAGCATCTTAATTTGATACTCTATGGGGAAGAAGGCGGTGAACTGGTCAAGTATCGAACGCATTTCGGGCATATCAGGGAACACTTCATCGGGTTTGAGGGCGTTATTCCCAATCTGGAGCGTCGCCATAAGGAAACGGAAAGCGACTTTGTAAGGGCGGAGATCGAGCGCTATATGACTTCTCTTCCGTGTCCTGTGTGCCAGGGGGAACGACTCAAGCCTGAGTCATTGGCGGTAACCATCGGTGATAAGAATATCATGGATGTTACTTCGCTTTCCATTAACCATGCGCTGGAGTGGATCGAGTCCCTTGATGGTTCGGACGGCAAAAGCACACCAATTCTGAGCGAGCGTGAGCAGGTGATTGCAGTGCAGATTTTGAAGGAGGTAAGGGCACGGTTGGGATTCCTTTTGAACGTTGGACTTGATTATCTGACTCTTGATCGGCCTTCGAGTTCGTTATCTACTGGGGAAGCGGAACGTATTCGTCTGGCTACCCAGCTTGGTGGGGGACTCAGAGGGGTAACCTACATCTGTGATGAGCCGACGATTGGCCTTCACCCTGTGGACAATTCGCGCCTGATTGACACGTTGAAGGGCTTACGGGATATGGGGAATACTATTCTGGTTGTGGAGCATGATGAGGCCATGATACGCTCGGCTGATTGGGTGGTCGATCTCGGACCTGGTGCCGGGGAGCATGGGGGTGAAGTGGTGGCAAGCGGACCTGTCGATGAAATCGCGGAGTGTCAGGATTCTCTAACGGGCCAGTACCTGAGTGGGACCAGGGAGATTCCCGTCCCGGAAACGCGCCGCGGTGGCTCAGGCAATGAGCTTGTTGTCAAAGGGGCCAGAGAGAATAATTTAAAGAACATTGATGTGCATGTTCCGCTGGGGATGTTTGTCTGTGTTACCGGAATGTCCGGCAGTGGGAAGAGTACACTCGTTGATGAGATTCTCCATAAGAAGCTGGCCCAGATTTTCCACAGAGCAAGGGAGAAGCCCGGGGAATGCGACGAGATCCTGGGGATTGAGAATATTGACAAAGTGGTAAATATCGACCAGTCGCCCATCGGGCGAACGCCGCGTTCGAACCCAGCTACATACACTGGGGCCTTTACCCCCATTCGTGAGTTATTCGCTACTGTACCGGAAGCGCGTGCCCGTGGGTATCGTCCGGGGCGGTTTTCCTTCAACGTGAAAGGTGGCCGATGCGAGGCCTGCCGAGGTGAGGGGTATATCCAGATACAGATGCAATTTCTGCCCGATGTCACTGTGCCCTGTGAGGTATGTGAGGGCAAGCGATACAACCGGGAGGCGCTTGAGATTCAGTTTAAGGGTAAAAGCATTGCTGATGTTCTCGATATGAGCGTGGAGGAGGCGTGTGACTTTTTCGAGCACTTCCCTGCCGTGAAAGCCAAACTGGGCACGCTTCGGGATGTAGGTTTAGGTTATGTCAAGTTGGGTCAGCCCGCCACTACCCTGTCAGGCGGAGAGGCACAGCGAGTCAAGCTGGCCACGGAATTGTCACGTCGAGCTACTGGCCGGACGCTTTATATTCTCGATGAGCCGACGACTGGGCTGTCCTTCCATGATGTCAAAGCGTTATTGCAGGTGCTGCAGCGGCTCGTGGATGCTGGAAATACAGTTATTCTGATTGAGCACCATTTGGATTTGATTAAGTCCGCTGATTGGATCATTGACCTCGGTCCGGGGGGTGGGGAGCGGGGAGGTCAAGTAGTGGCCACAGGCACTCCTGAGGAGATAGCCCAGGTTGAGCATTCTTTCACCGGACGGTATCTACAAAAAATGCTGAACAGGCCTATCCCAATGGAAGTAGACTAAAGGAGGAAAAATAGAATGGTTAAAGAAAATAAGCAAAGAGAGAGCAAAGGCAGGATTTACTATGGCTATGTTGTAGTTGCGGTGGCTTTCATTATTTTGACGATAATGTGGGGGGCGGTATATTCCTTTGGTGTCTTTTTTAAACCATTGCAGAATGAGTTTGGCTGGACCAGTGCACAGACCTCATTAGCCTTTTCATTGTTTATGGTAATACACGGGTTATTCTACATTGTTACTGGAAGAATAAACGACAGACTTGGCCCCAGGATAGTTGTGATAATTTGTGGCTTTCTCCTGGGGACAGGCTATTTATTGATGTCGCAGATTAGTGCTATCTGGCAACTGTACGTAATCTATGGGCTGCTAATAGGTATTGGCATGAGCGGAGGTTTGGTCCCTCTGGCGTCCACGGTGTCCAGATGGTTCATTAAGAGAAGGAGTCTTATGACCGGCATTTGCGTTTCAGGAATAGGCATGGGGACAATGATTATGCCCCCAATAGCGAATTGGCTTATCTCCAGTTACAACTGGCGTACCTCTTTTGCTATCATAGGAATGGTGACTTTGGTATTAATTGTGCTAGCTGCCCAATTCCTGAGGCGCAGTCCACAAGAAAAGGAGCAAGAAAACGTAAATATAGAGGGAGGTTTTTCTTTTAGACAGGCGGTTAAAACCAAGCAATTGTGGATGCTTTTTATTGCCTTCTTTGGATTTGGTTTCTATTTACAAACTATTATAGTCCATATCGTGCCTTACGCACTCAAAATGGATATCTCTCCAGCCAATGCTGCCTTTGTTATGACCGTTATCGGCGCGTTAAGCCTTGCTGCCAGGGTAGTGGTAGGGTTTATTGCCGACAGGATAGGCAACAAACGAGCTACTGTTATCGGCTTTGTCGTGATGGCCATCGCTGCATGTGTGTTGATAGTATCTAAACAGCTATGGGGAATTTACCTGGTTGCTGCTATGTTGGGGTTTGGCTATGGAGGCTTGATGGCTGTACAATCTCCGCTACTAGCTGATTTATTTGGATTGCGCTCCCATGGGGTGATCTTTGGGGTCATCCTCTTTGTCACGACAATCGGGGGCGGTCTTGGCCCTGTAGTGGCCGGCCATATATCTGATTTAACCGGTAGCTATCATATAGTCTTCCTAATATTTATTATTATCAGCGCCCTCAGCATTGCTCTAAGCTCATTACTAAGGCCAACCAGCGCTGAACATGCTTAGTGAGGGATCACGTTAGGTTTTCTCTATGTCTATCAAAGCCTTAGCTCCTGACGTCATTTCCAAAATCGCTGCTGGAGAGGTAGTTCAAAGACCGGCTTCTGTGGTGAAGGAGCTGGTGGAGAATTCTCTGGATGCCGGCGCTACGCAAATAACGGTGGAGGTTTCGGAGGGTGGAAAACAATTAATACGAGTAGCTGACAATGGTGTGGGACTCCCCGCCGATGAAGTGGAACTTGCCTTTTACAGGCATAGCACGAGCAAGATAGTTGCCGAGACCGACATCGAGACACTTTCCACCCTTGGTTTCCGTGGTGAGGCTTTGCCTTCGATCGCTGCTGTTGCCGATGTGTCCGTTGTCACACGGCATGCGGATGAGTTGACCGGCACGGCGATTACGTTTAAGGGTGGAAGTATAACTAACAAATCCAAGCAGGGTGCACCGCAAGGTACGACTATCACGGTTCAGAACCTGTTCCATAATGTCCCTGCCCGCCTCAAGTTTCTGAAGTCCGTATCCACGGAGAATGGGCATATAAGTTATCTGGTTACGCAATACAGTTTGGCTTTCCCGGAAGTTAAGTTTAGTCTTACCATCAATGGACGGACTAACCTTCGCTCTTCCGGTAATGGCAATTTGCGTGATGTGCTGGTCGAGGTTTATGGACTGGAGACAGCGCAGGCGATGCTGGAGATACAGCCCTCCGAGGCGGATGCACAGGTTCAAGTTGGTGGATATGTTAGTCCTTCATCCATATCGAGGTCTGCTCGAGACTATCTCAGTTTCTTTATCAACCGTCGCTGGGTACAAAGCCGGATGCTGACCTATGCTGTTGAGGAAGCGTATCAGGGCATGTTGATGACGGGGAGGCATCCCATAGCAGTTGTCAACCTCTCGGTGTCTCCTTCGGATGTCGATGTAAATGTTCATCCGTCAAAAAGCGAGGTAAAATTCCGCAGTGAGCGGGATATTTTCTCTGCCGTTCAGAAGGCCGTACGAGGTACACTGGTTGGGTATGGGTCTCAGCATGGCCGGCGAATACCCTCTCTGCTTCCGAATCCAGTGCCCACATCGGCTCCGCTTCCGGGAACCACTGGCTTAAGCGTGGCAATTTCCTCTCAACCATCTGGTGAATCTCGTGAGATGGAAGCTACTGAACCCGGCACGAAGTTGCCTATTCTGCGGGTTATCGGACAGTTCCAGAACACGTATATCATGGCGGAGGCCTCGGAAGGTTTGTATCTTATCGACCAGCATGCAGCGCACGAAAGGGTCCGATTTGAGAGAGTAAGGGAGCAGCAATCAAGACAGACGGTGGATATCCAGGGATTACTGGAGCCAATTACTATCGAGCTGACAGCTCAGCACTCTGAGATACTAGATTCACAGGAAGAGTTGTTGGCTGCAGCTGGATTCTCTTTGGAACATTTCGGAGAGCGAACATATCTGATTCGTTCGGTTCCAGCCATGCTAAAACAGGACGCGATAAGAGATGTGCTGTTTGAGATATTGGATGCTTTGGGGGACGCGCAAAAGGATCAGTGGCAGTATAATATTGCCGCTTCAGTGGCCTGTCATGGAGCAATTAAGAGCGGAGATACTCTAACTGTTCAGGAAATGGAAGACTTAATCCGGCAGCTTGAGCAGACACACTCTCCTCGTACCTGTCCGCACGGGAGACCAACGATCATCTACTTTAGCGCCTCCCAAATCGAAAGGGAGTTTGGGAGGCGCTAAATATTCAGTATCTCCTAAAGCCTCAGAAAATCGTGAGCATAGAGCATCCTGTCTTCCAGGATCTTGTATGCTTTCACAATATTGCTCTGGGCAGGGTCGTTCATATCCGCCATGGATGTGTCAAACTCCTCATCCTCGGCAATTGCATCGTGCAGGGCAATGTATAGCTTCCCTGCGGGGGTGGAGTCGTCCCTTTCCTCGACAATACGCATCGTCTCCATTACATTGGAGTCGAGTGTATCAACGATGGGGCAATCCATGCCTGCTCCCATTAGCATCGCCAGATACGTGCAGTTAAGAACGTAGCGCGTTTCCTCCGGATGTCCGTTGGAGACATTGGAGAGCCCACAGGCTAGCTTGAATGGCGGGTCATTCAGCTGTTTAAGGATCTTAGCTGCTCGAACCACGTGAGGGCCATGATCCTGGGTTCCATCCACTGTTAGTACCAGTGGGTCAAAGAGAATGTTCTCAAATGGCAGACCATATTCCATGGCTGCAGGCATTATGTCATCGGTAGCTATCTCAACTCTTTGTTCAGCTTCCACGGGCAGACCAGTTCGTCTGAGTGTTAAGCAGATGAGGTCGGCATTGTATTTGGCTGCCATGGGCATCAATACTTTCATTCGCTCAGGGTCCGCGTTGGTGCTGTTTATGATGGCCCTTTGCTTGCACTTGGCTAGGCCAGCCTCCATTGCCTCCGCATTTGAGGTATCGAGTGAAAGACGAGCATCAGTTACCTCTTGTACGGTATCTACCATCCATTCCATGGTTTCGGCGCCACGTTTCTTCATGGGCCCCATATTCAGATCCACGGCTTTTGCACCGCCCTCAACCTGTCGCTTTGCGAGATCCTGGATGAAATCCTTATCGCGGTTGGCAAGGGCTTCTCTTATGGTTTTTTTGATGATATGAATAGATTCTCCGATTGGAAGCATTAGCTATCCTCCTTTAAAGTCTTTGTTCTAATTTTAGCAGAGCTTTAGGTCGATTTGCTACCCCCTTGCCCTGGTTTTAGGCGATGTATGGGTAAAGCCGCCGCGCTTGGATCCAGGCGCGGCGGCTTTATATACCTATTCATAGCCCGTGGTCTGCCTATTCTTCTTTAATACCGGCAATATTCTTGGCGAATTTCTTCTTTTCATCGATGTTTGAGTTCCTCAGTACCGTTATTCGATGGTCTCTGGCGAGCCAGCTCCGTGGATGTTGGAAACAATATCCCTGCTCTCGAAGGCAAGTTTCTCGATCAGCCTGAACATCCGTATCCTGTCCTCCGTAGAGTAGTCATCCGATCCCCTAAGATAGTTCGTAAGAAGTGGTCCTATCTCCAGATTATGGAAATCCTTGTCCGAGGGAACATCCGCTACCATGCCGCCTGCGATTTCAATCATCAAGCGGATGACTTCTGCCAACTCCTTGCCTTCGTAAAGCTTGGAGATATTTGATAGCACAGGGTTAACAGTGTAGATCCCTGAGGGGGTTGGCGTGGATTCAACAGATGTGGCAACGGAGCATCCGTAGATTGCCTCGGTAGTCTTGAGCATCTCAGCTATCTTGTTGTTGACATGCGAAGGTCTCTTCGCCATGCCATTATAGTGGCAGGCTGCAGCGGCAGCGCCGATAAGGACATCTCCGACACCTCACTTGCATCCGCCGTGTGAATGCCGATGGTAATTTCCGAAATTCCTCACCCTCAGGAATACATTTTCCCAGGGCACAAAAACGTCCTTGAAAAGGATTACAGGGGCAAACTTGCTGAATCTGACATTACCAAGGTCATATCCCTCCATCGGTCTTGATTCAAGTGTTCCTCTGCCGTAAACGTGGATCACGCCCTCGGCGTCAACTGGGAAAGCAAATGAGAAGGCATAGTCTTTGTCCGGCTCACGCATTTCCCTCGTAGGGACAATCAGTCCCCAGTGAGAGCACAGTGAGCCGGTCTGGTGGATCTTGGCTCCTCTGACGACGATTCCCTTGCTGTCCTTGTCCACTACGCGCAGGTACATATCCGGGTTACTTTGCTCCGATGGACTCAGGCTGAGTTGCTTCCGAAGGTCGAGGCAGAAAATCAGGCAGCCAGAATATC
>JAGXOF010000031.1 GCA_023660035.1 Dehalococcoidia bacterium LH_S1 | reverse complement strand
GAGCCAATCTTATTAAACGTCTTGGGGCGTCGCAGGAGATCGTGGATGCCGTTATGGGGCATCATGGTGAGGTGGAGTCTATGAGCATGTATGCCTTTATCGTTTCCGCGGCTGATGCTATAAGCAGTGCACGTCCTGGGGCTAGAAAGGAGTCGATAGAGAGCTACATAAAACGTATTGAGGCACTGGAGAATATCGCCAATAGCTTCTCCGGGGTGGATAAGTCCTTTGCCATCCAGGCCGGTAGGGAAATTAGAATCCTGGTGGAGCCACAGGAGATCGACGATCTGGAGGCCACAAGGCTGGCTCGCGACATTGTGAAGCGAATTGAGGAGGAGCTGGAATACCCTGGCCAGGTGAAGATCACGGTCATTCGGGAAACGCGGTCTGTGGAATACGCGAAGTAATGCGGGGGAATAGAAAGGATTCAAGTGAAGGTACTATTTATAGGTGACATAATTGGGAAGCCAGGGCGGAAGGTAGTGAGTAGTAAGGTTCCGGAGTTGCGCGAGGAGTACGGCATCGATATGGTGGTCGCGAACGGGGAAAACAGTGCTGGAGGACTTGGGCTCACCCCGGCAACAGCTGAGGAGATCTTCCAATCGGGTGTCGACGTAATCACGTCGGGTAATCACATCTGGAAACATAAGGAGATCGTGCCGTATCTTGATAGTGGGCCGCCTGTGGTTCGTCCTCTCAATTACCCGCAGGGAGCCCCTGGCAAGGGTTACCTTATCTGGAATAAAGTGCTGGTGGTGAACATAATGGGGCGGGTATTTATGGATGCTCTGGATTGTCCCTTTCGGGCGATTGATCATCTTCTTAATACTTGTAACCCCACGCCTAAATTCGTCCTGGTGGATTTCCACGCGGAGGCCACCTCTGAGAAGAACGCATTGGGTATATATCTGGACGGACGTGTTAGCGCTGTTGTAGGGACCCATACTCATGTAGGAACTGTGGATACCAGAATCCTGCCCAAGGGCACTGCATTTGTTACGGATTTGGGAATGGTAGGGCCCAAGGACTCGGTTATCGGCAATGATCCTGAAGGAATTATTGAGATGTTCTTGACCGGCATGCCCCATCGGTTTACAGTAGGTAGTGGAACATCCGTTTTCAACTCTGTGCTGGTGGATATCGATGATAACGGTCTGGCGTGGGACATCAGTCGAATAGATCTGGAAGTGGGATGATGGTAGGATAGAGTGGGAAGGGAGTTATACAGATGTTTTCTGCACTTTTTATCCGCATTATCGGGGCAATTGTCCTGGGTATTGCTGGGTGGAGGCTGGGGGAGATCGCTAATAACCAGAATTGGACTGCGGAGAGTATCCTCTGGATCGTTTTGCCCGCTGTTGTGGGAGCGGGACTCGGATTCTGGCTTGCTGCATATGTACAGAACTGGTTTCGTAGAAAGGTCCGGCAAATTCCCGGGCATGTCTTGTTTGCCGCCTTCCTCGGGGTGGCAGTTGCTCTAGTTGCATCGGCCATTCTGGCTTTACCCCTTTCTCTCTTGCCCGGGATATGGGGCGCGGTTGCACCGGCGATTATAGCCGTGGTGCTGGTCTATTTTGGTGTGTTTACTATGGCCCAGCATGGCTCTGAACTCACGCCCTTCTTTGGTCCGGCGCTTTCCAAATTGCTAACCCAGGGCGAGGGAAGGGATAGCAGAGTTATCCTGGACACGAACTCAATTATCGACGCACGAATAGCGGATATCACCGAGACTGGGTTTATTCACGGCACCCTCGTCATTCCCAAATTCGTTCTCGATGAGCTGCACTACATCGCTGATTCCGCAGATCCGATGCGCAGAGTGCGGGGCAGAAGGGGGTTGGATATCCTAACAAAACTACAGCGAGAATCGGATATCCCCGTTCAGATTTCGGATATGGACTTTGAGGATGTGCCGGAGGTGGATGCGAAGCTGGTAGAGCTGGCAAAGGCCCTGCGCTGTCCCATCGTTACCAATGATGTCAATCTGAATCGGGTGGCCTCTCTCCAGGGAGTGAGGGTGCTCAATATCAACGAGCTGGCCAATGCCCTCAAGCCAGCTATCCTTCCGAACGAGGAATTGCATATCAAAGTAGTGCAGGAAGGAAAGGAACGGGGCCAGGGCATCGGGTACCTCGATGACGGGACTATGGTAGTTGTCGAGGGAGGACGGCGGCACCTTAACAACGACATCAGGGTTACCGTCAATCGGGTGCTGCAAACCGGGGCAGGGCGAATGATCTTCGCCCAGTATCAGGACCAGAATTAGTAAATGGCAGAAGGGAAGATTGGGGCTATTGTTGTATCCGCGGGGCAAAGCCGGCGGATGAAGGGAATAAACAAGGCATTTGCCGATCTCGCGGGAAGGCCATTGATTGCATGGTCTCTTTATGCGCTTCAAAAATGTGGGGCAATAGATGAGATTGTCATCGTGCTCCACAGGGGCAGCCTCGAGCAAGGGCAAGAACTATTAGACCAGTATCAATGGTCGAAGGTAATTGCGCTGTGCCAGGGTGGAGCTCGCAGACAGGACTCGGTCCGGGAGGGCCTAGAGAGGCTCACGGGCTTTGCATGGGTAATAATCCACGATGGAGCAAGGCCTCTGGTGACCTCGGACCTCATTGAAAGGGGGCTTGAGGAGGCAAAGCAAACCGGAGCTGCTGCTGCGGCTGTGCCCATGAAGGATACTGTCAAGGTATCCTCTCCAGATAACTTCGTTGAATATACACCACAGAGGGATACCCTGTGGGCTGTTCAGACCCCTCAGGTCTTTGACTTCGACCTGATATATCAATCGCATCAACAGGTATCCGAGGACGTCAATGAGCAGGTAAACCAGATATCCTCGGTAGCACAGGAGGTGAGTGCCTCGAATGAATCTCTGGTCAAGATCGTGGATAGTGGTGGTTCCACAGCGGAGCAGAATACATCTGCGGCACAGCAGATGACAACCAATGCTAAGGAGACGAGTGACTCCATTGAAAGTGTGAGCAGCAGAGCAGAGCAGAGCAGAGCAGAGCATCAGCCGAGGAGCTGTCCAGTGCCTCTGAAGAGATGAATTCTCAGGTGCAGGAAGTAGTCTCTACCTCGGATTCCCTGAAGCAGATGGCTGAGCAGTTATTGCAATCAGTGGCGGAATTTAAGACCAGGGCCAGTGACTCAGATAGCGTTGATACGAGAGATGCGGATAAAGGCAGCGGTGATAAGGGTGGCAATGGCTCTGGTTTGGCTGACGGGATGGGCGATAAACCGCAATGGGCTGCCCGGGCTCTCATATTTGCATGTATTATGTGATGCAGGGTGTGTTGCCGGATTTATAATGCCTTGATTAAGTGAGCCGGTCGTGTTATTTTGGGTGATAAGAAGGCATTTATATGGTAGAGGGGTTAGGGGTGGAAATCCTGGGCGGTAGACAGCGAGCCCCGGGGTAAACAGGAGGTAGGGATGAATGCGAAACAGATCGCCTCGACTATAGCAAGGGATATTCCTCAGGCCAAGGCATATGCTTATGGATACGGTCTCACGGTATATTCAAAGAAGGACGGTGGGGTTATCATGTATCTTTCTTTCGATTCCGCAGGAGATATATATGTAAGGAATGCCCGTGGTGATGGAGAAGTTATCGCGAGGGTGAGCGACGAGAGTGAGATACCACAAGTTTTGGATGAAATAGAGCTGGCGCGTTACGATAGGGATGAATGATTTCTAAAGGGTTAATATGTCTTTTTACAGCGCCTTATCACGGCTGCGGGAGTTTTTAGGATTCAGGATGAAGCTTAGTTGCAGGGCTAGAGAGATTCTTGAGGTAATGGCTGAGGATTGTGAGGAGGAACCGCAGAGGCAGTTGCGACAGGGTGTCCCTCCGCAGGTGTTTAGTGAGAAGACAGATGTATATCTCCACAGCCACTTACCTGAGATTACAGAGTTGAAGGACGAGGGATTCGTCAAGGAAGTTAAGCTCTTTGATGCGCAGAGCCACTTTGTGATAACCGAAAAGGGCTATCGCTATATGATGTCGCCATATTATCGGTAATAGTAGGTGCAAAAGGTGCAGGTATTGTTAGAGCATCCGCTCGTTACCGGCAGATAATAGCTCTTCCTCTCGCTGGGTGGTCTGATTATGTTCGGTCTCTGGAAAGTCATTTTTAATCCCTCACTTTATAGTATACATACTGATTTTCGATTTTATCGATCTTTTGTTCGATTGTTAGCACTTCCAGGTGGGCCAGGGTTTCACAAACAGCTGCTCGCTTGTGGAAAGCCCCTATTCTGTCCCATTTAACCTTTCCTTCCACCCATGGTATCCTTGCGGCGATATCATAGGCGACCTGTGGTGTGTCCCCGACAACACCCCTAATATGGGCCATCCTCTCCTTGTGGTGCGAGCTCAATTCCTCTATCCTCTGCTGGAAGTTGGTAAAGATATGCTCGTGTCCGGGCAAGACCATCTCCACATCCAGCTCCTGCAGCATGTCCAGGGCCTTCAAATAGCCACCGAGAGGGTCCGGTCCCGACTGCACGTGCATGCCGATGTTGGGGGTTGTCTTCGGAAGAAGGTGGTCGCCTGCGAAGAGTAGCTTTCTCTTCTGATCGTAAAGACAGATATGCCCCGGTGAGTGACCGGGGCACCATAGCACCTGTAAGGAGGAGCCTTCAACAGGAATGGTTTCTCCGCTTGAGAGAAGTCTATTAGGGGCAACTGGGTCAACAAGCTTTGCCAGTTCCAGTGAGACATTCTGCAAACCCGGCAATTCATCATCGGGGACACCATTACTGCGAAGCCAGCTACCCATCTGTTGGGTGAGGGAGTCCGTATCCCAATATCTGGACCGGATTATTTCCTCCTCCAGCTTGTGCATGGTAACCTCGGCCCCTGATAGCTCCTTGATCTTCCCAGCCAGTCCGAAATGATCGGGATGGACATGGGTAATAATTATTTGAGTGATGTCCTCAAAATCCACCTCTATATCCCTTAGCTGGTTCTGAAGAGATTCAAATGCTGATGGGGTATCCCATCCGGTATCGATAAGCTTCCATCGAGGTATTGTTCATATTCATATTTAAGGCAACACAGCAGTCTATCACAGACGCCAGATATCTTGGAAGGATTAAGCGGTAGATCTTGCTCCCGGGCCATCTTGACCGATATGGGATCAAAGCTGCGCATGTGAGTAACACAACAAAGCGGTCTGCCGCACTTACCTAGCCCCCCGATCAATTTGGCGGCATCACGAGCTCCGACCCGCCGTAGTTCCACGCGGGTTTTTAGGTCAGTGCTCAAACTCTTAACCACTGCCCGGAAGTCCATCTTGCTTTCGGCACTGAAAAAGACCGTCAGGTGGTTGCCATCAAGGGTGTATTCCGCCGTGATTAATTTCATGGGGAGTTCATGCTTGGCAACAAGCTCCGAACACTTTCGTACTGCTTCCTTCTCCTTTTCCTTCAACTCCTCCCCTTTGCTGACATCCTGTTCGGTAGCTTCCCGCACAACCGACTTCAGTGGCTGTTCAAGCTCTTCCTCGTTCACCTGGCGCGGCTCCGAAATCACACGAGATAGCGAGAGACCCCGATCAGTGCGGACAACCACGGTTTCCCCAACTTTCAAATCCAGCCCTCCTGTGTCAAACTGATGCATTGGCCCAGCCTGCTTAAAACAAGCATCTACTACTTCAGGCAACAAAGACCTCCTCTCTGCATGTTAACTCCGGGATGATGCATGTGAGGCTTCTCTTTCAAACGGCAACTGCAGCATTAACACCTCCAGTGCAAGCCGCGGATTTGCATTTCCGTCAAGCCGCTGCATGGTCTCACGAATAGACTTTATCATATTGTGAATGACCCAGGTCTCATACCTCCTGGCCTGCTCCCCGAGCTCTTCCTTCCTGTCTATGTTGGTTATGAACTCGGTGCACTCGCTCTTTGCCAACAGCAGATCTCTCCACCAGGTGAGCCACAATGCAAGTTTCGTTCTCACAGAAGCCCTGTCGTTACCGAACTCGCCGGCAAGCTCCGATGCAAATGCAAACCTATCACCTATATCCGAACGGGCAACTGATATAAGGCGCTCCATCACCTGTGACCGTTCATCCAGTATATTCTCGTCCTGTGCAGCGGAGATGGCCCAGCCGATACACCCACCAGAGAGCCTTGCCAGAAGTTCGGCCCTCTCAGGGGATAGTCCCTTTCCCTCGATAAGCGCCTCTCGGGCTATACGGAAAGGCATGCGCTCAAGGCCAATCCGCTGGCAGCGGGAAATCATTGTGGGCAAAAGCGAGTTCACATCTAAAGCCAGGAGAATGAAGATAGTAAAGGGTGGCGGTTCCTCCAGCGTCTTGAGGGAGCAGTTTGCAGCGCCTTCGCTCATGTATTCTGCGCCTTCGATAATGATAACCCTGTAGTTGTCCTCGTAAGGCCTCAGATTCACCATATGCAGTACTTCCCTGACCTGCTCAATACTGATTTCCTTCTGCTGTTGAGAGGATCCATTGGCCGCTTCTGTACGTATGACCTGCAAATCGGGGTGATTCCCTGAGGCGATGCGGCGACAGGCACTACACTCTCCACAGGGCGCGTCCTCAGCCATACAGTTAAGCGCCTGAGCTAAGGTTGTAGCCAGGGTCATCTTGCCCACGTGTTCAGGCCCAATGAATAAATATGCGTGGAACAAGCGCCCGGCCTCTAGGCTCCGTTTAAGCGAATTTACCGCTTTGTCCTGTCCGATTACGTTCCACATTCGGAATGAGATCTCCAGCACATGGTTGGGAATGACGCCTGCCCAAATTTATTTTGGATTTGGACTCACAGCTCATCTCTTCTTACAATATCCTCAAACGTCTCGCGGCGTTGCACGAGTTTTGCTTTGCCGTTGTTAACCATTATCACAGCGGGCCTCAGGGAGGCATTATAGTTAGAAGCCATGGAAAGGCAATAGCCACCCGAGACAGGGACAGCCACGATATCTCCGGGATCGATTTTGGGAAGATCGATGTCCTTTATCAAGATATCTCCTGATTCACAGAACTTGCCCGCCAGGGTAACCCTCTCCGTTGTATCTATTCCCTTATTGTTGGCCACAAGGGCATCATACCGTGCCCCGTAAAGAGCCGGACGGATATTATCGGCCATTCCACCGTCGAGGGAGATATACTTACGCACGCCAGGTATCTCTTTTATCGCTCCCGTACTGTAGATGGCTACGCCAGCGCGCCCGACGATCGACCGCCCCGGTTCTATTACCAGTCGAGGTTCGGGCACGCCATATTCTCTTACCGAATCACGCAGAGTGGCACATATGTCCTCAGCGTATTCCGCAATGCCAGGGGAGCGATCTTCTCGGGTATACGGCGTGGCGAATCCTCCACCCGGGCTGAATTCCCGCAATTCAAGTCCGTGTTTATCCCTCATTTCAGCCGCGAATTTAACCACCGTCTTAATGGCTTCTTTGTAGGGCTCAATTTCGAATATCGGAGAGCCGAGGTGTACATGCAGTCCCACAAGATTTACGCTGGATGCTGCTATCGCCTGGGCAATAGCTTCTTCCGCCTGACCAGTAACGATGGGGAAGCCGAATTTGCTATCTATAATTCCCGTGGTAGTGAACTTGTGGGTATGTGGGTCTACTCCGGGAGAAAGCCGCAGCAGTATATCCTGCGTAATTCCAGCCCTTTGAGCGGCGTCGTTGAGCAGGGAAAGCTCATGGAAATTATCCACCACGAACTGCCCGATGCCGCAATCCAGAGCTAATTCAATCTCATGCGGTGTCTTGTTATTACCGTGAAAATAGACCCTGTCCATGGGGAAGCCCGCAGATTTGGCGATGTAAAGTTCGCCGCCGGAGACCACATCGAGACCCAGTCCCTCTTCTTTGAACACCTGGGCCAGAGCACGATTAATGAACGCCTTGCAGGCATAGATAACCAGGGTATTGGAATAGCGCTCGCCGAATGCCTGCTGAAATGTTCGACACCCATTACGGAGCGTAGCCTCGTCAAAGACGTAGAGAGGGGTTCCGAATTCCCTGACCAGATCTACAGCATCACAGCCACCCACAGTGAGGTGGCCTTTTGCACTTTGCCCCGCCGTGTCAGGGAGGATATTTTTCAGGTTTTCCGGAATTGTCATTTGCCACCTTTGTATTGCCATTTGGTGCCTTTAGGCGTATCCTCAAGTGTCACTCCCAGATCGCCCAGCCGGTCCCGTACCATATCCGCGAGCTGCCACTGCTTGGCCGTGCGCAGCTCAGAACGAACCTCGACCAGCAGGTTAACAAAAGGGTCGGCCGGGAATTCTTTCACTTCCCCCTCTAACTGCAACCCCAGCACGCCGGCCAGCTCACGCAGCATCTCCTGTGCCTGACCCACAAGAAGTCCTTGTTCTTTAGCTCCGTTTATCCGCCGAGCCAGATCGAAGAGCACGGCAAGTGCCTGAGGGGTGTTGAAATCATCGTCCATGGCCTCGATGAACCGCTGCCGGTAGGTCTCAGCGTCCAGCGTCTCCCCATTTCCCTCCTCATCCTCTATCTGCAATGCGCGGCGCAGCCTCTCAACCGCTCTCTCCATGGCGGATAGCCCTTCGTCGGAGTAGTTCAAGGGATTTCGATAATGCGAATTCATGGCGAAAAGCCTGAAGGCATCAGCACTCGACTTCTTAAGCATCTCCCTGACCGTGACGAGATTCCCCACGGACTTGCTCATCTTGTCCTGCTCAAGCTGGAGAAGTCCATTGTGCATCCAGTATTTCACGAAGGGCACGACATCGGTAAAGGCTTCCGATTGAGCGATCTCGTTCTCGTGATGAGGGAAAATGAGGTCCTGGCCTCCGCCGTGGATATCCAGGCTGTTCCCGAGGTACTTAAGTGACATAACGCTGCACTCGATATGCCATCCCGGTCTTCCATATCCCCAGGGACTCTCCCAGCTCGGTTCTCCTGCCTTGGCCGCTTTCCATAACGCAAAATCCATCGGGTCATCCTTCGCCTCTTCAACCTCCACCCTTGCGCCTGACCGCAGGTCGTCCAGGTTGCGGTGGCTAAGCTTGCCGTAGTTGTCGCCACTCCGGACCCTGAAATAGACATCGCCATTGACCTCATAAGCATGGCCTTTGTCAATCAATCCCTGAACAACTCTTATGATATCCGGTATCTCCTCAGTGGCTTTGGGATAGACATCTGCTCTTCTGATATTCAGTCTATCCATGTCCTCGAAGTATTCCTCAATCAACTCTTGAGAAACCTCGCTTGTAGGACGACCAAGGTTATTGGCGCGGGCGATTATCTTGTCGTCGACATCGGTGAAGTTCTGTACGTACTTGACCTTATAGCCACGAAACTCGAGGTAACGGCGCACCACGTCGAAGATGATATAGCTCATGGCATGCCCGATGTGACACGAGCTATAGGGGGTGACCCCACACACATACATCTTGACTTCATCCCCGCCGGGAACGAACTCCTCTTTTTTGCCAGAAAGCGTGTTATGGATTTTCATGGGGTTCCTCCAGTAGCGCTACAGCATAGGCTGCTATACCTTCCCCCCCTCCCCACCACACCCAACTCGTCAGCCGTCTTTGCCTTTATCCCGATTTTATCTTTGTCAATTACCAGGCTCTGGCTCACTTTCTCCCTCATCCTGCCGATAAACCCGGCCAGCTTAGGTTCCTGAGCAACGATTGTAACATCTATGTTCCCCACTCCCCAA
>JAGXOF010000030.1 GCA_023660035.1 Dehalococcoidia bacterium LH_S1 | reverse complement strand
GCCCTGATTTCGGGAAAACGTAGCTAATTTCCCTGAAAATGTAGAAAGTCGGGAATGTAGAGGGATTTACTCCCGGCGAGCGCATCGTGATCCTGGGGTCAGGTGACATAGGAATGATCATGGCCCGTTGGCTGACCCTCGAAGGCGCCAGAGTGGAGGCGGTAGTCGAGGTATTACCCTATGTGGGAGGACTTATCAGGAACGAGGTTCAGTGTGTCCATGATTTCGACATCCCCCTGTTTTTGGAGCATACGGTAACCAGAGTGCAGGGGGAGAGGAACGTGTGGAGGGGGTGACTATATCCAGGATAGACAAAACGTGGGCACCCATTCCCGGCACGGAAACAAACATAGACTGTGATACGCTGCTCCTGTCTGTAGGGCTAATACCCGAGAACGAGCTCTCGCAGATGGCAGGAGTGAGACTTGATCCGGTCACCGGAGGGCCCTTTGTCGATGAGAACAGGCAAACAAATGTCCCCGGCATATTTGCCGGTGGTAATGTAGTGCAGGTTCACGACTTTGTAGACAATGTCTCCTGGGAAGCCGAGCTGGCAGGGGAAGCTGCAGCCAGGTTCGCCAAAGGTGAAAGGATGGCGGAAGGGCAGGTATCCTTCAAGCCAGGGCGTAACATACGGTACGTAGCTCCTCAGAAGATAAGCGGCGAAAATGATGTAACGCTTTATATGAGAGTCAGGGAACCCGAGGAAAAGGTCCAGGTCAAAGTTGGTGATGTTGCCAGTAAGAAGTTCATGGGCGTCAAACCCAGCGAAATGATAAAACTCGATATCTCATCGGATAAACTAAAAAAGATAAAAGAAGGCACCACTGAAATCAGCGTTGATTGCCACGGAAAGGAGTAACTGAGGATGGCAAAAGAGGTTAACGTTACCTGCGTTGGCTGTCCGTTAGCGTGTACGGTGAAGTTGAGCATAGACGAGAATGATGAAGTCATTGAGGTTGCAGGCAACAGGTGTAAACAGGGGAAAGAGTACGCTATAGAGGAGTATAAGAATCCTGTACGAGTGCTTACCGCTACCGTACTTACCGAGGGTAGCGAGCAGCCGCTCCTGCCTGTGAGGACAGATACACCGCTACCCAGGGCAAGGCTTCAGGAGGGAATGTCTCAGCTCGCCGGAGTGAAAGTGAAGCCCCCTGTAAAGTCGCATGATGTAATCATATCGAATTTTTTGGATACGGGGGCCAACATAGTGGCTACCACTGACTTGCTTTCCCGGTGATTATCAAGGAGGGCATGGCATGAAGGAACTGACATCTGATATGGCTATGAAGATACTTGCGGCGTCTGAGAGATGGTCAAGGGACATCGCAGGGCTACCATCCAGCATAGCAGTGGTCGATAGATCAGGCACAGTGATTGCTGCTCACCGCATGGATGGGGCCGGGCCACTGACTATCGATATCGCCATCGAAAAGGCATGGTCGATGATAGCTTTCAGGCAGCCGACCTTGATGTTGTCTAGATTCCTTGATCCTCGAAACGTTGGCTCGACACTGGGGGATCACGGTATGGGACTGGTGACAAAGGGCAAGGGGCGCCTTACGTTAATTGCCGGGAGCGTACCCATTACAGACGATGAGGGGGGGATTATCGGGGCCATTGGTTCCAGCGGGATTCCCTCTGGGGTAGGTGATATCAGCGATACCAGCGTCTGCCAGGCAGGGTGGGCTGCGCTATATGATTGAGTCAGCACGAGCAGGGGTGGAGGAAATACTATGCGAATGACACTAGATCTGGCAAATAAGATAATCAGCATGGCTGTGGACCATGCCAATCAGATGGGCAATACCTGCAGCATCGTCGTTGTAGATGAGAATGCCTGGCTTGTTGCTATTTACAGGATGGATGGTGCCCCAAGCCCCACTGTGGACCTCGCACGGGATAAGGCATGGACAGCGGCCAGCTTTAGAATGCCCAGTGCAGACATAACCAGATTCGGCGATCGCGCGAGTCCCGGCTTCGGGTTTAACACCCAGAACTGGAACGACCGCTTGACTACTATTGCGGGCGGCTTGCCGATCAAGCATGGAGAGGACATAATCGGGGCGATAGGGGTTGCGGGCGGAACCCCTGAGCAAGATGTAGCTGTGTGCGAGGCTGTAATGGATGCTGTGACAGAAGGTGAGTGAGGTATATACCCACGCTGAAGCCTGGCTCTGGAAAGAATTAGACTAATCACTCGATTGTTTATAACAGAAAGCGTGACTTGCATGGAGACGTTGGAGAGAATACTAACTCGCTTATCAGGCTCTGAAGAACTTGTGCCGCAAATCGTAAGTGTTCTATCACGTGCAGCGAGAACAGGGGTAATATCCTATGAGGAAGTGGGTCAAATAGACGAAAACGCTGAGGACATCCTGCTGTCGACCAACCAGTGGAGATTGTTGGTTCCGTGGAGGACATGGAGAAGTGGTGAGTGGGATGATAGCGTGCTCATGCCGGCCCGGGGAGAGATGTATGCGATGCCAAACATCGTGAGAGAGCTAGTGGAAAACGCAGAGCAAACAGGAGATTGCGATATCGACAGCGCCCTTGAACGGCTTTTTAAGAGAGCGAAGGAGCCAAGCTGGGAGCGAATGCCAGGATTAGTGCGCAGATTGGCACGAGAGTCCAAGGATTTGAAAATCAGCGTGGTTCAAATAAAGAAAATATGCAGCGAACTGGGATTAGGGGATAGAGTGGACTCTCTGATATCTGAACTCAAAGGCAGCGGTGTAATGAGCCCTAGCCTCGGGGCTTTGGCTAAAGTAGTGGAAGCAGGGTCACCTGTTTACGAGATCAACCGCCTCGTATTCGAGATGGCAACGATAAACGAGGACAACAGTGATTAGACAAAAGCCCCCGCCATCCACACATAATTTACTTCGCCCAAAGAATTTGCTATACTGCCTTGTTAAATAATGGTTTGTTAGTCAAATATGGCAAACACGATAGATGTTCGGCAGCCGAGGAACCCGCGGAGACACCAGCAACCGGGAAAGATAGCAAACTCATCCGCATCGTGGGCAGCCATGATCTAGCCTTGAACATACTGCTGGACCTCATCCGGCAACGGGAAGAAGGCATTCGAACGGAAGTTACTCGTGCCGGTAGCCTGGGAGGAATCATTGCCCTTCAGGAGGGCAGAGCCGACCTGGCTGGTACACACCTGCTTGACGAGGAAACAGGGGAGTACAACTACCCCTATATTAAGAACCAGGCCACGAGATAGCTGTGGTCAACCTCGCTTACCGCATTCAGGGACTGATGTTTGCCTCGGGGAATTCCCGCCATATACAGGGGCTGGCCGATTTGCGACGCCCGGATATAGTTTTTGTTAAACCGCTTTTCCGCGAACGTTATGACCTTGTGATGCCGAGGAACGACTATGAGAGCCAGCGTCTGTCACCCATGCTAAAGATAATTGCCAGCCACGAATTCAGGAAAATCGTGGACCATGTTGGAGGGTATGATACCTCCCAGACCAGCATGACTACCTTCTTAAACAGCCAATCCTAAAAATTGAAGCTCCTACTATAGAATCAGAGACAACATCAGCAACACTCATATATCCACAGCGTTACCGCCAACACTAACTCCTGAAACCACTGCCCTCAAGCACAACAGCCCGCTTTCCAACCGCAAATAACGCACAGGTTATGAACCTTTGACAATTAAAATGTGCCATGATAGAATTCGTCTGCGAATGAGAATCAGTCGCAGTAATTCAAACTTGCAAGCGGAGAGCGCATTAACGCCCCAACAGCGCTTGATCCTGGATGTTTTGCGTGAGGCTGAAGGGCGCCTTGACGCCAAGGAACTCTACAGGAGGGCTGCAGAGAAGGACCCCGGCGTAAACCTGGCTACCATTTACCGCAGTCTGCGGCTCTTTAAGGAGTTAGGATTGGTAGAGGAACAGCACCTGGACCGAGCACAGTGCTACTACGAGATAAAGGGATCGGAGAGTGTTGCCTAACTAATTACACATATGCTAAACTATCCCTAATCTTGTTGATTGGAGGTAATTAGAATGACTGGATGCCCAAAGGGCGGACATAACCAAATTGTTAAGGCCGGCAAGATATGGGACAAGCAACGATGGAAATGTAAAGCATGCGGTTTTCAATTTACTCGATCTACACAAGAGGCAGACCATTATGGCAGAAAAGTTTGGCTGTGTTTTTATACTGCCATGGTGTTTCAATGAATGCCTTGGCCAAGATGTTCCATGTACGGACAACCTCAGTACTCAAGTGGATAAGGAAATTTGCTAAGGAGCACTATGAAAAGCCTGAGCCTGAGGGTAAGGCAATCATCATGGAGTTAGATGAAATGTGGCACTATGTCAAAAAAACTTTCCAAACTCTGGATAATGTTACGTTGTATTATACCGATAAATGGGAAGCCTATGCTTCAGTACTCCCGGCAGATAAATTGACCATGGACAAAGACCTTACCCCTGAAATAGAGCGGAACAATTGCAGAAACAGGCATTGGTTCGGTAGATTCAAGCGCAGATCTATTGTGGTCTCAAAATCAGTGGAGATGGTGGACTTGACCATGGTACTGTTTGCCAGGTTTAGGGTGAATGGGGACGTGTCGGGGATTTTTAAGTTAGTCATAGTTAGTTAGGCAATACCCTCCTTTTGTGGGCCTCGTCTTAGGAAGAGCATTGAGACTGGAAGTCTTTGAAAGAGAAAAACCATGACAGCTGATACAGATCACAAAGAGAGAAAGCAGTTCTCTCTAAACGTATTACCTCAAGATTTATGGCTAACGACCAGGGAGGGCGAGACTATATGGGAGGCGTTAAGAAACGCTAAGGTAAATATAGGGGAATGTGGTGGTTTGGGGGAATGCGGGAAATGCAAAGTCAAAGTCATCTCTGCAATAGGTCCGATTACCAATGAGGAAAAGCAGTTCCTCACCAATACTGAGATAGAAGAAGGTATCCGCCTCGCTTGTCGAACGACAATTAACAGGGATCTAGTGGTTTACCTTAGTGAACCTGAATCAGAGGCCGAGTTTTCACAGATACTCATAACTGGTTCCCGGCCAGTCTTCAATCTCGACCCACTTCTAGACCAGAAGATCATCACCCTTACATCAAAAGTCACGGAGGAGAGCTCCAGTTTCGACAGCATAAAAAACACCTTGGGGCCTGCATACATCAACCTTAGAGCATCCCTGCACTGTCTTCGTGCCCTACCGAATATGCTACGCAGAACCCACTTCCGCGGCGCAGCCGTCCTTCATGATAACCAGCTTATAACCTGGCAGGGGCTGGAGCAAATACCAACACTGTACGGGCTGAGTTTTGACATCGGCACTACCACCCTCGTCGGAAAGCTTATTAATCTGGTAGACGGAACGGAGGTAGCTGTTGTCTCCCGCCTCAACGACCAGAGTAAATACGGCACAGACGTGATCAGCCGTCTCCAATATGTTATGGAGCATGAAGAGGGCCTGGAGAACCTCTCCCAGATACTCGTTGACAATTTAAATCACATTACCCGTCGGCTATTGAAAACGGCCAACGCTGAGGTGGACGATGTATTTATCGCTGTTGTTGCAGGGAATACCTCCATGCAGCACCTTCTCCTCAAGATGGATCCCTCAGGCATTGCAGAAGCGCCGTTTACCCCTGTTGCCACCGAGGGGCTGATTGTAAGAGCCCCGGATGTGGGGCTCCAACTCAACCCAGAAGCTGTGGTATATGTCATGCCGGTGAAGTCAGGGTACATCGGCGGCGATCTGATGTCGGTTATTACTGCCTCCGGTGCCGCCGAGCAGAAAGACAAAATTATCCTGGGTATGGACTTTGGAACAAATGGCGAGATATTCCTTGGGAATGGCGAGAGGATGATGACATGCTCTGCGGCTGCTGGACCTGCTTTGGAAGGAGGTAGAATCTCTTGCGGAATGATCGCTGCAGCCGGAGCAATCGAGGCCGTCAGTTTTGAGGCTGGTGAACTCCATTACGAGGTAGTTGGCAATATTCGGCCTAAGGGAATATGCGGTAGCGGTGTGGTGGAATTGGTGGCAGTATTATTGGAGCTGGGCATCATCGACAGCGAAGGGCTCATTCGCCCCCCTCAGCTTGAGATAGCGGAGAAGCTGAGATCAAGGGTAGTAAGCAATGGAGATGGAGTTTATGACTTCGTTGTATCTTTCGCTGAGGAGAGCTTCACCGGCAGGCCAGTATACCTCAGGCAGAAAGATATCCGGGAACTCCAACTAGCCAAGGGCGCCATCGCTGCCGGGACAAAAATATTGATGGATCAAATGGGTATTGGCCCCCGGGACATAGGTAAGGTATATCTTGCAGGAGCACTTGGTAATTATGTTAATCCGGACAGCGCAATGCGCATTGGCCTTGTTCCAGTAGTCGATGCTGCAACGCTCAGTTCGCTGGGCAACGCTGCCAGCACGGGGGCTTCGATGGTGCTCCTGTCCAAGCACCAGTGGCAGATGGCCAATAAACTTGTGCATTTCCTTGAGCACGTCGAACTATCTTCCCGCATGGACTTCAACGAGCATTTTGTAGAGCAGATAGACTTCCCTGAAGGCAAAATAATGGACGTGTACCTCGGGGAAATAGAGGGCGAGCTGTTGGACAGAATCGGCGTCTCAGAGGTCATGACCTCCGAGTTCCCCACCGTTTCTCCTTCCATGACTCTTGAAGAGTTCCGCGGGCAATTGGAAACAACCAATCATCATGGTTTCCCGGTTGTTGACGAGGAAGGGCGACTGATGGGTTGCGTCACACTGGCGGATTTGGAAAGCTCGGTATATGCTGGCAATACTGACTTCACAGTCGAAGATATTGCCACACCGAACCCGCTGGTAGCTTATCCGCACCAGTCCTTGCACGAGGTGCTACAAGCCTCTGAGAAAGATTACGGACGCATACCTGTTGTAGATCCACAGGACCACACCCGGCTGCTTGGAATATTGCGCCGACACGACATACTGCAGGCGTACCGCGCTAAAGTAGCAAAAACCAGTAAAACAAGTGTGGGGAGTTGATGGAGCATTCCCACACTCCTTGCTACTTGGCCGTTTATAGTCGAGAAATTTGACCTCCGATATCTGGAGGCCTTTAGGTTCAAGGTTACTATACTATACGGAGCGGTAAAAGGAGGAGCAAGAAAATGTCAAATAGCACTTCGTTTGAAAACTGTGCCATCGTTGCCTGTGGGACACTCACTACGGAGTTAAACCACCTGAAGGATCAAGGGTTCCTTAACGCCGAGAAAATCCTCTACACAACGCCAGGACGACATGAGGTCCCTCGAGAACTGGAGACTCAACTTATAAAACAGATCGCTGCCGCCAAGGAGTTTGCTTCCAACATAATAGTAGTGTACGGTGGTAAGTTCTGTTATATCAACGTTGATAACCCTTATCGTACTATAGATACCATAATCGAGGAGCAGGTCAGCCCCGGGGTAAAGATTTCCAGAATTCAAGCCACCCATTGTATGGATATGCTGGCCAGCGAGGAAGAAAGAAAGGAAGTAAGCGGAGGCGAAGACATTTACTGGCTTACTCCGGGATGGATAAAGTACAGCGAGTATGTCTATCAGGGATGGGATATAGGAATGGCAAATGAAAATTTCCCCAAGCATACGGGCGGAGCTATCGTACTCGACGGGACAGGTTACTATGACAAACTCATGGAGGAGGACCCGGAGAAGATACTGGAGCTATCTGATTGGATGGGGATCCCCATGGACGTCCACAGGGTCTCGATGGATCGGTTTGAAAGTCTGCTCAGGGATGCGATTCCATCCTGATAAGAGTTTCGTTATGTCAAAGAAGGATTTGAAGGTTAAGCAAATACGGTAGATTGAGTCGAGAGGGGGTGAGAGTATCGGGCATAGGCAGCATTCAAACGTTTAAGATGATAGATAGTCAGTGGTTTGCCCTAGATAACAGGGATTGGCAATTTGAGAAAGGAGGATTACAATGGAGCAAAAAGATGTTGTTATTGTGGGCGGAGGCCCTGCCGGCCTCTCAGCAGCGATTTACACGCAACCAGACGGATGGAGCACCCTGGCCCTCGAAACAAGCTGGATAGGGGGACAAGCTGCCATAGCTTACACAGTAGCTAACTACCCTGGATTCCCACCGGGTGACGGTGAAGTATTGACGGAGAACATGAGAAAGCAGGTCACTTCCCCGCCGCCTGCCGGAGTCGGCGCAGAATGTAGAGAAGAGACCGTAGTGACTATCAATGCCGATGAGAAGACCGTGATTACGGATAAGAACCAGTACCAGGCAGGCGCTACCATATTGGCTACCGGTAGCACTATGCAAAAGCTTGGCGCGTCGGGTGAGGACGAATTTGCGGGGAAAGGGGTGTCATACTACGCCAAGCGGGACTATGATAAGTTTAATGGGAAGAGGGTAATCGTTGTCGGCGGCGGCAATACTACAGCCAAAAGCGCTCTGGTTGCCAAGAATGAAGGCAAAGCTAAAGAGGTTATCCTCGTGCATCGGAGGGATTCGCTGAGGGCGTATCCCGCTATGGTCAAAAGGTTGATAAACGAAGGCGTGCAGATATGGTACAACACTGAACTAAAAGAGATAAGAGGCGATGACGTAGTCAGGGAAGCCACAATCGCGAACAATGCAACTGGAGAGCAAAAGGAAGTCGAAGTTGATTGGATAGTGATGTGCGTAGGCACTGAGGGCAACACCAAGGTGGCACAGGAGACAGGCCTTGATATGCAAGGTTCCGTTGTCAAGATTGATGAACAGATGATGACCAGCAAGCCCGGGATATTTGCCTGCGGAGAGATCACCGGCTGCCGCAACCATATTGTCAATGCTGCTGCGGAGGGAGCATCGGCAGGCATGGCTGCCAGCGAATATCTGGCTCTGGAGAAGGTAAAGAATGGAGAAATGTTTGAAGGTACAAAGAACGGTAGATATGCAGACGAGTACCTGCGCATGATAAAATAGTGTTACAAAATAAGGGAAGGAGGCGCCAATGATTAATTTGACTATTGATGGGCAAGAGGTTAAAGCGTTCGAGGGGCAGACTATTCTGGAAGCGGCAAGGGGCAAAGATGGTGTAGGTATAATCCCAACTCTTTGTCATAGTTTTATCCAATCACACCTTAGAGCAGCAAAACCATGCCGGGTTTGTGTGGTGGAATTGACAGAAGGCGAAAAAACGAGATACCCCTTCGCGTGTATGACCCCGGTCAAAGAAGGCATGGTAGTAAATACCAACTCCGATGAAGTGCAAAAGAGGCGGAAGGAAGCAGTAGAACGCCTTCTTAAAATAAGCTCTGTACAGAGGCTTCTTGACCTGGCAGAGGAAGTAGGGGTTGACACATCGAAACTTACTTTGGGTGAAGATGAATGCATCGTTTGCGGTATGTGTGAGCGGGCTTGCAAGGACCCCAAGGGCCCCGGAACCGGCGCAATCAGCCTGGTGAAAACAGACAGCCTTTCCTATTACGAAGTCTCCGATGATTGTTTCGGATGTGGCGATTGCGTTACCGCCTGTCCGCTTGGAACAGCGGATATAAGGGGGAAGGCGATATTGCCAAAACCGAAGGCATTGCAAACTGCTTAAAAAGACTAAAGCGTGAAATCTTGCGCAAAATGGCAAAAGAATCAATATGTGTAGTGAATTTAAACGTGCGAGATTGGGAATAACAAAGAATCCCTTGAGCGTCAAACCGGAGGCAATGACCGCCTTTCCCAGGTTAGTGAGATAATATTTATAAGTATGGGGGACCTTCTTGACAAGGCGGTGAAGCCGCAGCCTTTTAAGGATTCGAGAGATAGCAGACCGACTTTTGTCAGGGAAGAACTGACCCAAAGAGAAATTCCGGAAGCCAGTGATGGTAAACTCGTCGCGGGCAAGGATGGTGAAAAGCTT
>JAGXOF010000002.1 GCA_023660035.1 Dehalococcoidia bacterium LH_S1 | reverse complement strand
CCTCCCCACCTTCGACACTGACCCCCACCCCTTTGCTCCACGACACTGTGGCATAGATTTCTACCCCATTGGTCACATCAGGGTCATCCCCAGCATCCTTTATCACCGAGCAGGACGCCTCAAGGCTATCGAATATACAACGACTCACCACAAAATTTACCTTTTCCCCTGCAGGAAGAGTGATCTGAATCTGCTTAACCATCCTCTGGTTGAGCAGAGCAAGAGCAGCCGCCTTAGCCGCTGCGGCAGCACAGGCGCCTGTAGTATAGCCTGAGCGTAGCAATTTGTTATTTTGTCTATCCATGCCTACTTCATATTTCGTAGCTTCGAGAACGTTTGTTTAACAGCCGCTATTGTAGCCCCTATTTCTTCATCACCATGAGCTATGGAAAGAAACTGCGCCTCAAACTGAGAGGGGGGGAGATATATACCCCTCCTCAACATCTCGTGGAAGTAGGAGGCGTAAAGTTTGAGGTCAGAGGAACAAGCTGTGTCATAGTTTGTTACCTCCTGAGCAGTGAAGAAGATGGTGAGCATTGAGCCGGCTCTGGATAAGAATATAGGGACGCTCATTTCCTTGGCTTTGTCCCTTATCCCTTGGGCTAGAAGAGCAGCCCTTTCCTCAAGTCTTTGATATACTTGTGGTTCTCTTAGGAGCTTAAGAGTCTCTATGCCAGCTGCCATTGCTAGAGGGTTTCCTGAGAGAGTGCCCGCTTGATAGACCGGACCTAAGGGAGCAACCATCTCCATAATTTCTCTCCTCCCGCCATAGGCACCAATGGGGAGTCCCCCACCTATGATTTTGCCCAAACAAATGAGGTCAGGTGTGACACCATACACTGTTTGAGCGCTGCCATATGCAAGACGGAAGCCGGTGATGACCTCATCAAAAATGAGCACAGCACCATAGTCTTGACTGAGCTGGCGCAGACCCTGAAGGAAACCTGGCTTTGGAAGTACTACCCCCATATTGGCGGCCACTGGCTCGACGATGACTGCGGCAATTTCATCAGGATATACCTTAAAAAGGCGTTCTACCGCTGGGAGGTCATTATAGGGTGCTACCAGTGTCTCTTGGGCATATGAAAGAGGGACACCCTGGCTATCAGGTATCCCTAAGGTAGCGGCCCCTGACCCTGCCTTAACCAAAAGCCCATCTGAATGTCCATGATAGCATCCAGTAAACTTGATAACCTTATCACGATGGGTAAAGGCACGAGCAAGACGAATGGCAGACATCACTGCCTCAGTGCCGGAATTGACAAAGCGTATCATCCCTATTGAAGGCACGGCATTACATATCATCTGGGCCAGGATATTCTCCAACCTCGTAGAAGCCCCGAAGCTGGTGCCATTCTCTAAAGTGGACCTTAAAACAGCCACTACCCTTGGGTGAGCGTGCCCCAGGATGAGCGGCCCCCAAGAAAGAACATAGTCAATGAATTCATTGTCATCCTCATCATAGATTCGACAGCCCGCCCCCCGATGGATAAAGAGCGGTTCTCCTCCCACAGCTTTAAAAGCACGCACCGAGCTATTCACGCCACCAGGTATGTATTGCTTCGCCTCCTGAAAAAGCTGCTTTGAACTCCGAGCTACAAAATAGTTAACCATCTGGCCACCTCTTTCGCGTGATAGGTGATTATCATATCTGCCCCAGCCCTCTTGATAGCGGTGATGATTTCCAGAACAACGCCCTTTTCGTCAATCCAGCCATTTTCGGCAGCTGCATTGACCATACTGTATTCACCACTGACATTGTAGGCAGCGAGAGGGTAATTAAAGGTATCTCTAACCTTGGAGAGAACATCGAGATAGGGTAAGGCTGGCTTTACCATGATAATATCGGCTCCCTCCTGGATGTCCTGCTCCACCTCACGCAAAGCCTCCCTCACATTTGCCGAATCCATCTGGTAGCTACGGCGGTCACCGAAATGGGGAGCACACTCCGCTGCCTCACGAAAAGGCCCATAAAAAGCCGAGGCATACTTGGCAGCGTAGGACATAATAGGGACTCTTTGATACCCACTTTCGTCCAGTTTTGTCCGAATGGCGGCAACCATTCCGTCCATCATAGCTGAGGGGGCCACTATGTCTGCCCCGGCTCCTGCCAGGGAAACGGCCGTTCGAGCCAAGAATTCTAGAGTTTTATCGTTATCTATCTCTCCATTTACCACCACGCCGCAGTGACCGTGGCTAGTGTACTCGCACAGGCAAACATCGACTATCACCACCAATTCGGGCCTGGTTTTCTTGATTACCCTTACTGCTTCTTGGACAACACCCTTTGGTTCATAAGCACCCGAACCTGCTTCATCCTTTGCTTCTGGCAGACCAAAGAGGAGAACAGCGGGTATCCCTAGGTCAGCTATCTCCCCTACCTCCT
The DNA here is from genome assembly GCA_023660035.1 of Dehalococcoidia bacterium LH_S1. GTDB lineage: Bacteria > Chloroflexota > Dehalococcoidia > SZUA-161 > SpSt-899 > JAGXOF01. The sequence continues at coordinate 35,730 of JAGXOF010000002.1, read as the reverse complement.
CAGGCAGTTTGTCCACAGAGAAACGGAATATTCTTGGCATGGCTCCAATTGCTTGGGTCACACCCTTACCGTGAGTCACAAACAGAGGATAGATGAGGTTTGCTATCTCCAGCCTTGTCTCCCTGACCATCCGCCGTAGGGGCTCCGTTCTTCGCAACCGACGCAACCTTACCTGGGGAAAATTCATCGCTCAGCCTCCTTCTTATACCTTTCTACCAAAGCCGCAACCAGACCATTGATAGTATATTCCTTAGCTATCATGTCTACCCTTAACTTGGATTCGCTTGCTGCGGCAGCAGTGATCGGTCCAATGCAGGCAATAAACGCCTTATTTAGAGCTTCCACTTTGCTTTCCAACATGGAGATAAGTCCTCGCACCGTGGATGGACTGGTAAAAGTTATCGCATCTATCTCCCCCTTTATGAGAAGCTCTTTTACTTTGCTCTTCCCACTATCCACAGGCAGGGTACGATAAGATATTACCTGCTCAACCTCTGCCCCAAGTTGTGAAAGCCCCTGAATTAAGTCTCTATTGATTAACTGGGAGCAGGGCAAAAGGAGGCGTTTGCCCTTTATTCCCTCTTCTTTAAGACAGGCGAGGATGCCATGAGAGCTATACTCCTGTGGTATCAAGTCAGCCTGAATCCCGTATTTACGCAATGCTGTGGCTGTCGCCTCACCTATAGCACAAACCTTGAGGCCATATAGCTTCCTTGAGTCCAGACCATGCTGATGGAGATGGGCAAAGAAGGCTTCAACGCCATTAACGCTGGTGAAGAGCAACCAGTGAAACTCAGCGAGCCGCGATAGGACATTATCTAAATGGTCTTGGCTAAGAGTAGGCTCAATCTTTATCGTGGGTATTTCGATTGGCTCAGCACCTTCCAGAGAAAGGATGTCGTCGAGAGCACTAGCTTGCTCTCTACTCCTTGTAACCAATATCCTCTTTCCAAAGAGAGGTTTATTCTCAAACCAGCGGAGTTTGTGGTGAAGCTTGACCACCTCGCCTACTATAAGCACTGCTGGTGAGCCAGTGTTTGTTTCCCTGGCGCTGGGGACTATATCAGACAGAGTTCCTTCTACAACCTGCTGCTTCGGAGTTGTTCCCCATTGGATCAAAGCCACTGGAGTGGTTGAGGAACGGCCATTCTCTATTAGACGAGCGGTAATGGAAGCAAGGTTAGCTACTCCCATTACAAAGACCAGGGTATCAACACCGGTGGATATTTTATCCCAGGCTATCCTTGACCCGGATTCAGGTGAGCTTTCGTGGCCAGTGATTACAGCGAAAGACGAAGAGAGACCACGGTGAGTAACCGGGATACCGGCGTAAGCGGGCGCTGATATTGCTGCCGTTACGCCGGGCACTATTTCAAAGGGGATGCCCTCGGCTGCTAAGACTTCCGTTTCCTCACCTCCCCGTCCCAGGACGAAGGGGTCGCCACTCTTAAGACGAACCACTATTTTCCCCTGCCTGGCTTTGGCCACGAGTAGAGCGTTAATCTGCTTCTGTGACATCAGGTGTGCCTTGGATTGCTTCCCAACATATATGAGCTCCGCTTCATATCTAACCTTATTAAGGAGACCTTTATCCACAAGATGGTCATAAATAATGACATCAGCTTTCTCCAAACAATGGAGACCCTTGAGTGTGATAAGACCGGGGTTACCGGGCCCAGCCCCCACTAAATAGACTTTTCCTTCCATCAGGTTGTCCCTCCCAAAATCTCTTTCGCTCCCCAGGCAATCAGCTTCTCTCCCAGGAGACTACCCACTTCTTCAGGAAGTTCAGCGCTGCCTTTTACCTTCGCTCGCAGCAATTTGCTCCCGTCAGGTGTCGATACCATACCCTCTAGCTCCAGAACTCCGTTGTTGATTTGGCCAAAGGCAGCAATGGGAGTGTGGCAGCCACCCCCGAGGAAACGTAGGAAGACTTGTTCTGCGGTGATAGCCTGTCTGGTGAGTTCATGGTTGAGAAATGAGACCACTGGTTTTATTTCCTCGTCTCCCTCCCGTGCCTCTATTGCCAGTGCACCCTGCCCCACAGCAGGGAGGCAAATATCTATCGGAAGGTACTCGGTGATTTGGTCTTCCCAACCCAGCCGTATCACTCCAGCGGCAGCGAGGATGATACCATCAAACAGCCCGCTGGAGACTTTATGGAGGCGGGTGTCAATGTTCCCCCTGATGTCGCCAACATCAAGATCAGGGCGGAGAGACTTGACCTGCGCAGTGCGCCTTAGACTGCTAGTGCCGATGCTGGCACCATGGGGAAGCTGGCTTAGAGAATTAGCTTTCACGGAGACCAGCACATCTCGTGCATCCTCTCTTTGACTAACAGCTGCTATCTCCAACCCTTGTGGGGGCTGAAGGGAGAGGTCCTTAAAACTGTGCACTGCTAAGTCGCTCTCACCAGCCAATAGAGCTGCCTCCAGTTCCTTGATAAAAACCTCTTTTCCTCCAAAGCGAGATAAATGGGTCTCCTCAAGCTCGTCACCTTTGGTTCTTATTCGCTTGATGACGAACCTGAATTGAGGATGGGAATCCTGCAGGCGATTAGCAATGTGCTGCGTCTGGCAGAGGGCAAGACGACTGCCACGCGATCCAATGGTAATCACCCTTGTTGGTCTCATTCTTTACCTCTGGTATTCAAACCGCTGTCTTTTAGGGCGAAAAGCTCTTCGACCATTAACTGGTATCTCTGTCCCCTGTTCCTATCCTTAAGCCCGATAGTGGGGTTATGAAGTATTTTACTCACAATACTCCTTGTCAAAGCGTCGATTCGTGCCCGCTCCTCTTCTGAAAGCTCTGGCATTTTGCTCGAGTTCTTATTCACCTCTCTTTGGCGGACATCCTCGGCTTTCCCCCGCAGAGCAATAATAGTTGGCACCACTTCCAAAGCGTGCCACCACTCCATAAATTTAGCTACCTCATAGTCAATGATAGCCTCTGCCTTTAATAGCTTGTCTTGTTTCTCGCTGGGGTCAGATGTGGGAACTGCTTCAAGGTCATCGATATCACAGAGGTAAACATTCCCTAACTCCTTCACTTGGGGGTCAATATCTCGGGGGACAGCAATATCAATGAGCAAGAGAGGTCGATGCTCCCGCCTTTGCATAGCCTGTCTAACCTCATCGGAGCTCAGTATGAAGTCGCTAGCACCGGTGGAGCTGATAACGACGTCTGAGTTGGCTAAACATCCAGTTAGTTGGTCAAATGTAGCTACCTTGGCATTGAACCTCTCAGCCAGAGCTGTTGCTTTCTCGCGGTTGCGGCTGATAATGGTGAGTTGCTGGACATTGCTATCCCTCATTGCCTTCGCAGTCAATCTTCCCACCTGTCCAGCACCAATAATGAGCACCGAGCAAGCTCCAATCTCACCAAAGACTTTTCTAGCCAGGGCCACACTGGCATGACTCGCCGAGGCCCCGTATTTCCCGATTTCGCTCTCATTTCGCACCCGCTTACCCACCCCTAATGCCTGCTGGAACAAGCGCAGGAGTGGATGCTTCAGTGAGCCAGCAGCCGAAGCTACTTCAACTGCCTGGCGCACCTGACCTCGAATCTGCTCATCGCCCAAAACCATGGAATCCAATCCTGAAGATACTTGGAAAAGGTGCCTCACCGCATCCTCCTGAAAATAGGTATACCAATAGCTTGAGAGCTCATCTAACGAGACGCTACACCATTCGCTGAAAAGGTGCCTGACCTTCTGGATCCCCTCCTCAGGCTCGGATACCATGGCATAGACCTCGGTACGATTACAGGTGCTGAGGATGACCCCCTGGTTTACATATCTGGTGAGGAGATGATGAGCTTCTTCCAGTTGGTTGCTGGTTAAGGCAAGCTTTTCCCGCACCTCCACGGGGGCTGTCCTATGATTTGCACCGACAACCAGGATTCCCTCCCTTTGCTTTCCTCCACTCTCTAGGTTGGAGACAAGCCTTTCCCTGGCAATAGCAACCTTGCCCTTTTTAATTAGACCGAGTAACTCCAAATCAATAGAGTCCCGCCACCCTTGAAAAGGAATCTGCTTGCCTCTTCTCCGAAGTTCGGCACGCACTTCAGAGACGAGTTCAACGAGAGTGGCATGCTCTGGCCCCAGACTTTGCTCCAGTTCTTCCCTTATCATTCTGGCGAGAGTTGGGCTGCCCCCGCTGGTAGAGATGGCTATTGCTAGACCACCGCTGCGAACCACTGAGGGGAGGATAAAGCTGCCTTCAGCCGGCTCAGTGCTGTTGTCGACTAGCACTCCCATCCGCTTGGCCTCATTAACCACGCTCCTGTTAATCTCTGCCTGGTCAGAGGCCGCGATAGCCAGAAGAGCACCTTCCAGATCTCCAGAGCGAAATCCTCGCTTCACAATCTCAATAAACCCCTCCCCCGCCATTAGCTCAAGATTCCCGGAAACTTCTGGACTGATTACCTTTACTGAGGCACCGCACTCAAAGAGGGACTTCACCCTTCTTTCGGCAACCTGCCCCCCTCCTACAACCACGCACTTCTTGGAGTTAATGTCTAGGAAAACAGGGTAGAGATTTTTCATTGCTTCCCCTTTATACACTGGCCCTCCTTAGCACCATCACGCACCCGACAAAGAAGGCTAGCCCGAAGCCCACAATAGCTAATAAAGAGAGCCAAGGGAAAGGCTGCCCAAGAGTTACCGCTCGCAGGCATTGACTGGAATGAGTCAGTGGGATGATATATAGGATAACCTTTAGCGCCTGTGGCAACTGGCTTGAAGAGAAGAAGGTGCCACCAAGAAAAGTCATCGGTAACAGCACTAGGCTGCTGAAGGTGGCCATATCCTGATGCGATTTTGCCAGCAGGGCAGCCAGAACACCCATGAAGGAAAAGGTGAAGCAAGTGAGCAACAGGGGCAATATGAAAAGCGGACTAACCTTCATTGGAGAGATAGCTATGCCTATTATCAGGAAAACCAGGGAGACGATAAGTCCTCGCAGGACACCTATTAGGGACTTCCCAAGTATCAAGGATAACGGGCTTACCGGAGCCATCAAAATCTCATCAAAACATTTGTAAAAAAGCCGGTCTACATTCAGCTTCATTCCGGCACTATTAAAGCTCGTGGTCATGGCGGTAAGGGCAATGATCCCTGGAATCACAAACTCAAGATAGCTTACCCCTTCAACTTCCATACCTCTTCCCAGCCCGTAGCCAAAGGCGAGAAGATAGAGCAGTGGACTCATCAGGCTGGTAATGAGGAAACGTTGCCAGAGGTGTCTCAAAATCCTCAGATCTGCCCACCAGACTGAATAGCTATCCTTTAATACCTTTACCTTAATCGTCGCCTACCTTTCGTCCGGTTAATTCCACAAATACATCCTCCAGATTGGAGTCTCGTGTGGTGATAGTCTTGACTTCAGGAGGCAAACTCTGAACGTAGGCCGTTGCTGCTGCTCTGTCTGAAAAGTAGTGATAGTCGGGATCCTTATTATCAGAAAGCGTTTCCACGGTGGTCATGCCCACTTGCTGACGCAGTTCTAGAGGACTGCCGAGGGCAATAAGCTGTCCCTGGTAAATGATTCCCACGCGGTGACAGAGAGCCTCGGCCTCCTCAATATAGTGGGTGGTGAGAAAAACGGTGGCGCCGTCGAGGTTCATCCGTCGGATCAATTCCCACAGGCGACGCCGCGTCTGAGCATCCAGCCCTACCGTAGGCTCATCAAGGAAAAGTAGCTTGGGGCGATGTATAAGGGCGCGGGCAATCATCAGTCGCCTCTTCATTCCACCCGAAAGATTTTCAACTATTTGATTGGCGTACTGGCTGAGTTCCACATAATCCAATAGCTCGGCGATGCGGCGCCGCCGCTCTACACCCCCAATGTGATGCAACCGGGCATGGAGTTCCATGTTCTCCCACACCGTTAGCTCTCGATCCAAACTCAGGTGTTGCTGTACTACCCCAAACTCTCCCTTTACCTGAAGGGGCTGAGTGATTACATCGAAGCCTTTTATCCAGACACACCCCGATGTTGGCTTGGTCAGGGTGGTCAGGATGCGGAGAGTGGTGGTTTTCCCAGCACCGTTGGGACCCAAAAAGCCAAAAATCTCGCCCGAATATACTTCCAGGTTCAGTTTCTTAACCGCCCTAACCTCGCCATATACCTTGGTGAGCTTTTCGATGATAATCATTCAGTCAATCCCTTCCTCCTTCATTCCCTGCTCTCTCTCCCTTTGACTGGCTTTCCTCCAGCATCCCTTCAATATCCAGATAAATATTCTGTAGCTCTTGCTTCATTTCCTCTGTTGCCTGCCACATGTCTCTCTCGATAGCTTCCAGTAGCCTTTCAGCGATGTTCTGGAGAGCATAGGGATTGACCTCTTTTAGCCACTCCTGCATATCCTTGTCCAGGGCATATTTCTTGGCCAGCTCCTCATACATCCAGTCTTCCAGTACCTCAGCAGTGGCATCCCAGCCAAATGCTATATCCACCATTCGAGAGATGTCTCCTGCACCCTTGTAGCCATGGCGCTTCATGCTCTCAATCCACTTGGGGTTGAGAATCCTGGCTCTAAAGATATGCTTGGTCTCCTCGGCCGTGCTTCTTACCTTCACCCGGTCGGGGTCAGAGGCATCACCGCTATATGACTGGGGTAGCTCCCCCTTGAAGGCCTTGACGGCGGCAATCATTCCCCCGTGAAAGGAATAAAAATCATCGCTATCCAGCATATCGTATTCCCGTGTATCCTCGTTTTTGACAGTTAAATCAAGCTGGCTCAAGCGCTTCTTGAACTGCTCAGGCACCGTTGCTCCGTAATTCTTTTTCCCGTAGGCGTAACCACCCCAAACCGCATAAATCTCACCCAGGTCTTTCTCATCCTTCCAGTTCTTAGCATCTATGGCATCGCTGACTCCGGCACCATAAGCCCCTGGTTTGCAGCCAAAAATACGGTAGCCAGCTTCCTCCCTTGCTTGCTCAAAATTCATGCCTGCCGCTATCCTTTCCTCCGTCTCTTCCCGAACATGCTTGGTCAGGTAATTCATCTCCCGAGCTTCGTCAAGATTGTATACCATCTCCACTGCCTCGTCAATAAGGTGAACGATATTGGGGAAAGCATCCCGGAAGAGTCCGCTGATACGAAGGGTAACATCAATGCGGGGATGACCCAGTTCCTCAAGGGGAATAACCTCAATTCCCCTCACTCTTCCGCTACTCTCTTCCCAAATTGGCTTAACACCCATTAAGTAAAAGATTTCAGCAATGTCGTCCCCCTTGGTTCTCATAGTGGGGCTTCCCCAGATGATAATGCCGATGTTCTCAGGATATTTCCCCTCGTCCTTCAGATAGCGCTCCAGCAGGGCATCACCCTGAGCCACCCCCACCCTCCAGGCAGCAGGAGAGGGTATAGTCTGGGGGTCTAAGGAGTAGAAATTTCTGCCTGTGGGCAGAATATCAGCCATCCCTCTGGTAGGGGCACCCGAGGGACCGGGTGGAATAAACTCCCCACTGGCAGCCAACAGGGTATTAGTTAATTCATCAGTGGCAGCGGCAATATTGGGGGCAATGGAATTTGCAATATAGGTTAACACTCTTCTAATATTTGAATTGCTCTGCCCCAATATTTCATTGGCTATAGTATCAATGCTCTCCTCCCTGAATCCCTCGTTGTGAAGCCTCTGCACAAGCTGTAAGGAGACTTCGTTTAGCTCTTCAATTATGTCCCCGTTGCTTTTGCCATCGGATTGCAGCTTTCCTCTGTTTGCCAGGAGGCCATCATAATCGTAACCCTTCATCTCAGCCAGGGATTGCCTTAGTGAGGACACATCACCATTGCTTAGCCGGGTCAGGGCGACCAAGAACTCGTCCAGGCGCGAATCAACCGGTGGCTCACCCAGGGTATGCAGTCCCTCTCTAATCTGGGTATCCGCCAGTTCGTCTATATAGCCATGCAGCTTCTCCAGGAAGCCGTCAAAATCAGCAAAAGCCGCCGCTTCGTCAATTTCCAGGTCATGGTCCAGCTTGGCTTGGCAAGTCTTCTCCCATATCATTTTCTGTAATTCTGGAATTTTCCCCCGGTCTTCAACAGTGGCGTGCTTATAGTCGTTTATTAGCACTTCCAGCCCGGCTATCTCTTCGTAGGTATCGGCGTTGTGCATCACCGGAACCAGGTGGTCAATGATGCAGCAGTAGCTCCTCCTCTTTGCCTGGGTGCCCTCGCCGGGGTTATTGATGATGTAGGGATAGATATTGGGCAAATCAGAGATGGCGATATCAGGGAAACAGGATTCGGAAAGACCTGCCGATTTTCCTGGTAGCCACTCCAGGGAGCCGTGCTTGCCGATATGCATAACTGCATTGGCTCCGAACACATCCCGTATCCAGCGATAGTAGGCGTAGTAGTGGTGGGGCATGGGATGGTCGGGGCTGTGATAAATGGCAGCGGGGTCATCCAAGAATCCTCTGGGTGGCTGGAGCCCGATGAAGATGTTGCCGTTGATGAGTCCTGGGATAAGTAGCTTGTTCCTGTGGTTGAAGAGCTTACCCGGAGGCTTACCCCAAGCCCGCACCATTTTACTTTGCACTTCCTCTGGAAGCTCTTGAAACCATCCCATGTATTGCTGGTGAGAAACCTTGTCCACTGCCCTTTTTGCCATCTCCTCAGGGCTTGCCCACCTACGGTCGTTAGTGACCCGTTCAATTATGTCCTCAATTAAAGTCTGCCCACTTTCGGGCAGGCAATCCAGTTCGTATCCTGCCTCCTTCATGTCGCGCAGGATGTTCCACACCGAAACCGGGGAATCCAATCCGAAGGCAGTGCCAATTCGGTCGTTTCGCGGTGGATAGTTGTGGAAGATGATAGCCACCTTTTTTTCGTTGCTGGGGATGTGCCTCAGCCTTGCCCAGTTCAGACTCAGACGAACGACCTTGCTGACCCTTTCGCCGATGGGTTCATACCTGACTATTCTGGCTCCGGTTAAGGGGTCGGTATCAGAGAAGTTTCTGGCAGCTACCGGCACTGTAATCAACATGCCATCGAACTCAGGCATGGCTATACTCATAGTCACATCCATGGGATTTAGCCCCTGCAAGGTATCCCGCCATTCCTCCAGGGTATTGTAGGTTAAGATTGCCTTTATCACAGGCACTCCCAGCCTGTTTAAGAATCCTTCATTCTCCTGTGGTATCACCTCACTGCCCTCTGGACTCTGGGACACCCTCATAGACAAGGAGAACATCAAGGGACTAATCAAGACATCGATTAGGGGCTCACCATCTTTCATAAAGTAGTTCTTAACCACCCACTCCGCTCCTTTAGTGCCGAGGTCTATATCCTTAACACTATAAAGAAATACTGGGATGACGTTTGCCCCTTGCTTTTCAATCTCCTCGATTAGTCTATCTACAAAGACGGTGTTTCTGGCTTGCCAGAAACTTTGATAAAACCAGAGCCCCACAGTGAGCCGACCGGCTATATGCTTTTTCTCCAGGTATTCATCCAATGTTGGCAGGTAGTCAAAATCAGGGTGATAGATTCCCTCCCAGGGGGGTCTCTCAGGCCCCATAAGCTCGTAATTGGCACCAGCAAAACGATTTGCTATATGCAGGAGAAGATTCTTGAAGTTCTCAGTTCCTCCGTAATTGATATAGCGGGAGATTCCCTGGTAGTCATCCTTATCCACGGTGGAAAGGCGGACTAATTCCGTGTCCAGCTCGCCACCCGACCCCTGGGCATAGATGGGAATGCCCTTACCCTCTAGCGAAGACATAAACTTGTCAAAGTCAGAGAAGCTCTTCTTGCCTCCCATAAGATGCAGGATAACTAGATGGCATTCCTGGGCGAAATGGATAAACTCTTCCAACTTGCCCGGTTGCATGAAATCCTCCCTGGTTCGGAGGCAGACCTCTATAATCTCTCCTTTCTCCTCAGTTATGGCTCTAACTGCTGAGACGAGGGGAATGACATCCGCTCCGCCGGTGGTAAAATAAGCTATCCTTGCCTTTTCCATGATTTAATCCTCCTTTGATATGACTTTCATCCCGGAACCCTTGCCAGCTAAGGTTAAACGTATAATGTAAGGTCTTCCCGAATCATTCTTTTTGATACGACCTTCGTCCTGGAAGTTTTTCCCGTCGAAGTCAAAGGTATAATGTAGGGTCTCCCTGAATCACTACTTATGGTGGTTTCAACTCCATATACCTCTCTTATGTTACCTGAGTTAAGAACTGCCCTGGGTTCACCAGCGGCGTATATCTTGCCGCCCTTTACCATTGCTATCTTGCTCGAGAATCTTAAAGCCAGATTTAGGTCATGCATTGCCATTACTGCCGATAAACCCCTCTCCTTCACCATATCCACGATAAGATGCAAAACCTCAAGCTGGTGTCTTAAATCGAGGTTGCTTGTTGGCTCATCAAGAAGCAGAACCTGAGGCTCCTGTGCGAGCGCCCTTGCCATAAGCACCTTCTGTTTTTCCCCCCCGCTCAATTCGCTAACCAGCCTGAGCGCCATATCATCGAGTTCCATTAGCCTGAGCACTCCAAAGGCTATCCCCTTATCCCTTTCACCTAACTTCCAATTCACATGTGGCTTTCTCCCCAGAAGAACTGTATCATAGACCGTAAGGGGGAAGGAAGAGAGAGCGCTTTGAGGGACATAACCCAGAGAGCGGGCAAGCTCCTTTAACCCCACCCTGGTTACATCCTTGCCTTCTACTAGTATAGTCCCCCTTTTGGGCTTCAAAATCCTGTTTATACACTTTAACAGGGTAGTCTTACCCGAACCGTTGGGGCCTACCAGGCTCAACACCTCCCCACCCTTTATACCCAGACTGATATCCTCCAGGACAGGCACGCTTCCGTAGTTGAATTGTATATCCTTTATTTCTAGCCTCATTGAAAATACTCCTTCCTTGTTCTCAAAATTAAAAAAAGGAAAAAGGGAACGCCGATAACTGAGATCACTATCCCCACCGGGATTATGGCCGGTTGAAAAGCAGTCCTGCCCAGGGTATCAGCTCCCAGGAGCAAAAGCCCTCCCATGATACAGGAGCTGGGGAGCAGAAATCTGTGGTCGGCTCCGATTATCATGCGGGTTATGTGCGGCGCTACCAGGCAAACAAAGCCGATAATCCCGGTAAAGCAGATGATTCCGGCGGTAATCAGAGTCGCCAGTGCCATATAAACCGTCCTTACCCTGCGGGGATTTACCCCAAGACTAGTAGCTACATCATCACCGGCAACCATGGTATTCACATCCCAGGAATACTTTATCAAAAAGGGAAGGCAGGAGAAGGAGATAATTACAACTATCAATATGTTCTCCCAGCTTGCTCCGGTAAGGCTTCCGAAAAGCCAGTGAATTACTGTCTGGAGCTCTTCTTTGGTGGCAATGTATTGCAGCAGCGAAGTGGCGGCAGAAAAGAAATACATCAAGGCGATTCCTGCTAGAATCAATGTCTCCGGTCTCATACCTCTTATTCTGGCAAGACCATAGACCAGAAAGGCGGCCAGCAGAGCAAAGACAAAGGCATTGGTAATTATGAGATATTTTTCACTGCCAACCATTCCCATTCCCAGGACAATGGCTATAGATGCTCCGAAGGCAGCCGCTGAGGATATACCTAAGGTAAAGGGGCTTACTAAAGGGTTTCGCATAATTCCCTGCATCGCTGCCCCAGAGACGGCTAGTCCCGCTCCAGCAACCACCCCCAGAACAACTCGGGGTAGCCTTATACCCCAAACGATGACATCTACCTTAGTGCTTACCTCTAGATCAAGGAAGGGAAATATCCTGGCAGCGATAGCAGAGGCTACACTGCTCACCCCCAAGTCGGCTGAGCCAAGAGAGGTTGCTACCAAGACCAAGGCCACCACACCCCCGAGCCCTACCAGGATAAAAAGTACCTTCCTGCCGGTAAGCTTGGCATATGCCTCCTTCGCCTCAACCGCTTCCGTCTTTGATGCCACGATCTAATCCTCCCCTTCTCTTTATGGGGGCAAGGCATGCCTCGCCCCCATAAACTATGTAATCCTTTGCTTTGCCTATTCAGCCTTCCAGGGACATGGATATACATATATCCCTTTGAACTCTAAACCCTGATACTTTTCCATATACTCCCGGTGAAAAGCCTCAACATCCAAATCCTCAAATCTATCGGGATAGAGGAGTTTGGCGTAATAGCAAAGCCGTATCGGGTCCGTAGCCCCCATGAGGTCGTCACCCATTATATATAGCTCTCCATTCTTCACCGCCTTGAGCTCACTCCAAGCAGCACGGTTCATCATCTCATCCCTTTTAGCTTCCATATCGCTGGTCTCGGTGGCTGTGTAACCTCCAACTTTAGTGCCATGTGGGTCCTTAATAACCACATCAGGTTCCTTCATCAGAATTTCTTCAGGGTCTATCTCCGAATATGACACACCCATACCAGCGAAAACATTGATCCCCCCTGCTCTGCAAAGGCGCTTGTGAGCAGCAGAACCCTCAGCGACTGTATAGTAGTCTTTATGCCCCATTTCCCAGTAAACTCTTTCCCTTTCCTCAGGCTCTATTTCATTTATCCTCTCGTCTACAAGGTCAATTTTGGACTGAAGGAAACTGGCGAACTCCTCAGCCTCTTTCTCTCTGTCAAGTAATACGCCCAGGATTTTTATGTCTCTGATTTCATCTTCCAGTCCATAACAATCCAATCTGACCACTTTGATTCCGGCAGGCTCTAGCTTCTCCTCCAGTTCCGTACCTGAAGGATATTTAGAATAGGTGATCAAGACTTGAGGGCTAAGTTCTACAATTTTTTCATAATCGATGCTCCAAGGGCTACCTATTTGGGGCTTATCCTTCAGCCCCGGCCAGTAATAATCGTCTTTAGGCATATACTTGTTGATAGCAATAATCTTATCCGCCGCACCAAGGGCACGAATTACCTCAGCAACCGCACCATTCCAAACAGCTATCCTCTCCAGCGGCTGGGGAACCTCAACAGTTCTCCCCGCCGAGTCAACAATGGTGATTGATTTTGGTAAAGCCTCTTCCTCCTTTTGAACACATGAGGCAGCAAAGAGGCTTACCACCAGAGCAAGAGCAACTGCTATTAGTATTATCTTTTTCATCAACTTTCCTCCTTTCAAATTTGCTATTTAGAAAGGCTTGGGGTATACAAAGACCCCCTTCACCTCATCAAAATTCAAACCGTAGTATTCCTCTATCATCTCTTCAAGGTAGGCTTCGGGGTCGAGGTCTTTAAAGAGGTCGGGGTAAAGGAGCTTAGCGATATAGCATATTCCCACATTTTCAAACGCCCCTCCCTTAATGATCTGAGATAGAATGTAAACCTTCCCTTCCTTTACTGCCTTTATCTGGTCAAAACCAGGCCGTTCCATTATTTCGTGTCTCATCTCCTCGAATGGCTCGGTATCGGTCTTGCCAAATCCCCCTTGATACTCCGCTCCCATGGGATACTTCAGTATCATATCTGGGTCTTGGGTGATGACCCATTCTGGGTCTACCTCAGGATAGCTTCCCATAAGGTCTTGAGCAATGTTTAACCCGCCGGCCATATTCAGTAGCTCATGCGGCTTCCCCTCCTTAGAGACTGTCTTATAGGGTGTCATGGTATTTTCCCAGTAAACCCGGACCTTTTCTTCATCCTTAAGCGCGTTCACCCTTTCCTGAACCATGTCTAGCTTGCTAAACCAGAACTCACTGTACTCCTCAGCCCTTCTCTCCTTGCCGAACATCTTTCCTAGCGTCTTTATCACATCTTGGACATTCCCAAGCTTGAAATCTAGCGCCACCACTTTTATCCCCGCACTTTCAAGTGTGGCTTCAAGCTCTGGCAATTTCTTCAAGGCGAATGGAAGGGTAATCAAAACTTGAGGGTCAAGAGCGATTATTTTTTCAAGATCCAGGTGGAAGAAATTTTGCCCAATCGTGGGCTTTTCGCTCAATCCAGGGAAAATCTCTTTATACTGACCGAGTGTAAATTCGTCGAGGCCAACTATCACCTCGTCACCTATGCCCAAACCCTTCGTTGTGAGCAGAAGATGGCTGTAAACGACGATAACCTTATTCAAAGGTTGAGGAACCTCAACAGTTCTCCCCGCCGAGTCAACAATGGAGATCGACTTTGGTAAAGCCTCTTCCTCCCTTTTAGGAGCACATGAGGCAGCAAAGAGGCTTACCACCAGAGCAACAGCAACTGCTATTAGTATTATCTTTTTCATCAACTTTCCTCCTTTCAAATTTGCTATAATGAACTCAAGCTAGGGTGTTTGACTTCAGCACTTCTGGCGTGGTCTTATCACCCTCTGTTTTTTACTTCTTCATGTCTATCATCCCCTTTCATCTGCATAGCCCAGGTTACCCCTCACGGCAGAGGCTATGGGAGCGGATTTTAGTTCCTCCAGCCGCAGGTAGGTTCCTCCCAGTTCAGTGCAGATTTGCGCTACCAGCCTGAAAGTAACGAAGCCTTGCTCAGTATCAATGGCGATCGACCTGATATTCATTGCTCTTATCTCCTGGGCTATTCTCTTGGCTTCCTCAATTGGGTCACTCCCATTAAGACTTACATTTCCCCTCCCATCGGAAACCAAGACCACCAAGGGAAGGGCCTGTTTATCTCTCCACAAATATTCCTTAATGGTGTCCAGCCCCAGCTTTAGCCCGTGAGCCAGGGGGGTGCGCCCGCCGGTGGGAAGATGGTTGAGATATTTTTGTGCCAGCTCCACACTGTTGGTGGGAGGCAACACCAGCTCTGCCTTCTCCCCTCGGAAGACCACCATCCCCACCCGGTCCCGCCGCTGATAGGCATCAAGTAATAGGGACAGAACAGCTCCCTTGGTAGCTACCATCCTCTCCTCAGCGGCCATCGAGCCTGAGGCATCGAGGATAAACACAATAAGATTTCCCACCTTTCTCTCACGCACCTTTTCTCGCAGGTCGTGACTCTTAATAAGCAGCGTATTCTGTCCTGGCATTTCCTCCCTCCTCTGCACTTGGAAGGGGGCTGCCGCTCGCAGGGTAGCATCAAAAGCAAGGTCGCTTGTTTTTCCCCGAGGAATGGTGCTGTCCACATAGCGCCCAGTTTTGGAACTCGTCCTGCTCTTTGACCGTCGTCCTGTTTCACTCCGAGAAATCTGATCCAGCACAGGAGCAACCAGCGGTCTTACCTTGTATGGTGGCTCAGCTTCAAAGGTTTGCTCTCTTTGGGGCTTTTCCCCATCTTCAGGTGAATCATTGGTGTCGCTATGTGGAGGCGTATCGGTGGGTGGAGAGTCTTGTTCCTCTTCTTCAGGTGAATCATTGATATCATTATGCCGAGGCGTGTTGGTGGGTGGAGAGTCTTGTTCCTCTTCTTGCTCCTGCTTATCTTCAGGGTGATTCTCCTGATTCTGACGCCACCTTTGAATGCTCTCCTCAAGCTGCTGCTGACTTAGCTCCGGCTCCTCAAAGGGCTGGCGGCGACGGCGGTGAAGAAGTGCTAGCTCAACCGCCTCCCTCACATCCTCCTCATTTACCTCGGTTCTCTCATGATAGGCAGCAAGGGTAGTAGCAGTCTTATGTATCACAATGTCAGCGCGGTGACCATCAACAGCGAAGTCAATGCATATCTGAGTAATGAGCTTCAGCATCTCCTCACTGAGCTGCACCGCGGGTAGCAGTTTCTTGGCCTCCGTAACTTGTTGTCGTATCCCCTCTTGTTCCTTCTCGTAGGTAGCGGCAAAGGCTATGGGGTCCCTCTCAAAGGCGATGCGTCGCCTGACCACCTCTGCCCTGGCCTCCTGGTCCTGAATACCTTTGACCTCTACTGCCAGTCCAAAGCGATCCTGCAACTGAGGGCGGAGCTCACCCTCCTCGGGGTTCATGGTGCCCACCAGGATGAATTGCGCCGGATGACTGAAGGAGATTCCCTCCCGCTCCACAAAGTTCATCCCCATGGCAGCGGCATCAAGTAAAACATCCACCAGATGGTCATCCAGCAGGTTCACCTCGTCGATGTATAGGATGCCCCGATTGGCAGCAGCCAGAAGTCCTGGCTCGAAGTGCTTCTCTCCGGTTTTGATTGCCCTCTCGATGTCAAGTGTGCCTACAACCCTGTCCTCGGTAGCCCCTATTGGCATGTCTACTACCGATACCTGCCTCCAGGCAACACCGAGCTTCTCACCCTTAGCTACTCTGGCAGCGCAAGTGTCACATAGACCATCTTCACGCTCAGTTTCACAGGAAAAGGGACAATCAGATACCACCTTAATTTGAGGAAGGAGTTGAGCCAGAGCTCGCACCGCTATGGACTTAGCCGTCCCCTTTTCACCTCGAAGAAGCACCCCCCAGATCCTGGGGTTGATAGCATTGAGTAGCAACGCCTTCTTCATGTTCTCTTGCCCCACAATGGCGCTAAAGGGATAGACTAATCTAGGCATGATTTATTACCTCCTTTCTTCTAGCGTAATCAATGAACACTCTTTTGATATAACACTCGGTCGGCTTTATCTCCCCAGTTAATTGCTGTGCATAGGTCTGGGCGGGACACGGGCCAGCACAGAGCCAACGTTCAGAGCAGGTAGAGCAATAATGGGGTAGGGTGATAAGCCCTCGGCACCTCCTCAA
The DNA here is from genome assembly GCA_023660035.1 of Dehalococcoidia bacterium LH_S1. Lineage (GTDB taxonomy): Bacteria > Chloroflexota > Dehalococcoidia > SZUA-161 > SpSt-899 > JAGXOF01. The sequence goes on along the minus strand of JAGXOF010000002.1, from coordinate 19,158 downwards.
ATTAGCATCCAAACCATTGATGAAGGTCGGCTCCAGAACATTGCCTAGGTAAAACTCAGGGAAACTTGTCAAGGAGGGACAAGGATAAGCACTGCCTTTGGGGTCTACCACTAGATATTGGGAAGCGTCGAAATAACAGCGATATTTGCGCTCCACCCCATGAGAAAGAAAATAGTTAATACGCTCTACCTCACGAAACCTTACCCTTCTTCCGCCTATAAGTGCCAACTCATCCGCCCGCCTGAGAGCGGCACTTACAAAGCGGGCTGCCAAAGCAGGGTCTGCTTGCCTCACTTTCCCCTTCTTAGCTCTTCCTATCGGCCGCAACAGGTCAAAAGTAATGCCCTCTACATTTCCCAAGTAGCTGGCAAGCTCGACTAGTCCGGGCAATCCAGTGACATTCTCCGCCGAGAGGACGCAGGTCAGCCCCACATGAATACCAGCCACCCGAAGCTTCTCTAGCCCGGCTATGGTGGCAGCCGTCGAGCCATGCCCATCGGCATAAGGACGCAAAGAGTCATTTACCGTTGGTAGTCCGTCAAGGCTCACACCCACATCTATTCCCAGCCGTTTGAGGCTTCTGGCAGTGCTGGTATCGATGAGGGTGGCGTTGGTTTGGAGCTGATAGGCAACGCCCCAGCCCTGAGTGTAGCGCACCACCTGCTCAATCAAGTCCACGTTGAGCAGTGGCTCACCGCCGGCGAACTGAACCTTAAAACCATCAGAATGGCTGAGCATGAGGTCCAGGGCTTGCTTTGCCACTTGCCAATCCATGTATTCCGTCTCGTCGCCGCCATTGGCGTAGCAGTAACGGCAGCGGAGGTTACAGTCGGTGGTAACCCACAGCACCAGTTCCTTCAATCTTGGTTTTTTGGGTGATGATAATCCATTCATTTGTGAATCTCCCGGGCAAGGTTTAGCAGTGCATTGACTGTAGCTGTAGCTACTGCGCTCCCCCCCCGAGTTCCCTCAATGGTGATATAGGGTATGTTCCGCTTAATTAAGTCTGCCTTCGATTCCCTAGCCTGCACAAAGCCGACAGGCATTCCTACAACGAGAGACGGCAGAACATCTCCACTGTCAATTAGCTCGAGTAGGGCAAGTAAAGCGGTAGGGGCATTGCCAATGGTAACAATTGCCCCATCGAGCTTTCTTCCTAGAAAGCGGATAGCAGCAGCGTTTCGGGTAACACCTTCCTCTTGAGCCTGTCCCATCGTATTCAGTTCATCTAGAGCGCAATGTATGGAACAGCCAAACTCTTGAGTGAGATGGGGATTGATACCTACGGCTACCATCCTGACGTCGGTGAATATCGGCTTTCCTTGGCGAATGGTGTCAATACCCGCAGAGACCGCATTGGTATGAAACCGGACAAGACGGGCGATTTGGGAGTCGCCGGCGGCATGGACAATGCGCTTTATTACCTGACGTTCCTCCTCAGAGCAGTCCAGTGACGGCAGCAAACCCTCTATTATTTCTAGACTTTGGTACTCGATCGCCTCAGCAGAGCTAGATGAACCCCGAGCTTTCGCCGAAAGCTCGGGGGCAGCCTTCTCTATGCATTTTGCCACTCGATCGATAAAATGCTCATTCAAGCCGAGGATATCGGTTATAATGAATTGTGTTTCTGGATAGGTGCACTTAAGCCGCTCAATAAGCTGAGGGATATCCTCAGTAATGTGTCGTCCTGGGAAAAGAAAGTAGGGCATTATTACCATCCGATTGACACCCCACCCTGCCAAAGACTCCACGGCTTCTTCTAGGCTGGGGTGGTTAAATTGGAGTGCTGCCCCAATAACTTTTACTCCCGGTCGCAACATGGGCTTCACCCCCTCACTAACCCTTCTCAAGGTCTCGGAGACTTCTACAACACCTCGCTCGCCGCGGCTCCCATGAGCTAGGATGATCACCCCTGTTTGTGGCATATTGAACAACCTAATTTGCTTAAATACAAATCTAGTTGATAATATAGCATATGTAGATATTACCTGTCAATAATTCGACTTGAATCAGCATTGGAACGGGACTCATGGCACTGCTCAGGCAGAACACAGGGATGAGGCACTACCAATCCCCAAACGAGGAAAGGAGGCTGGACCTATCTTTAGCTGTGCTGAATGCTTCCCTTACTCTGATCACTGCTTTTCCAGCCCTCTCCACCTGAAATAGACAAAGACCCGCCCGTGGTTTTTGAAATCCTGATCACGGCACCTGGCGGGTCCTCATTTAGTGGCGCATCTTTGAAGATTGCCGATAATTTATCTACTTTTGTTGTAGTGGTACATCTGCGCTCTGGCCAAAGTCAATGATCGTTGAAAAATCTACCCGTCATGTCTGGTTCAGGAGGGACCGGCAATACCTCAATCAATTACCCTTGACATACACATGGAAAGGTGCTAAGGTGAGAATGATTCTCAATCTCAACGGAAAGGGGAGGAGGATAATGTGGAGAATTATCGGCAGAGTTCTCAGCGCCAGTTGCTTCTGAAGTTGATTAGTGAAGTGAATGGACATATAGATGCTAAGGAGCTATATCGTCGGGCTAATGCCCAGGGTAACTCTGTTAGCACGGCTACCGTTTATCGCAGCTTGAATCTGTTCAAGGAATTGGGAATAGTTGATGAGAGGTCCCTTGGTCAGAGACACTACTGCTATGAGGTGAGCGGGAAGCTGGATCATTGCCACGTGGTGTGTCAGGGATGTGGCAAGATAGTTGAGTTCGAAACCCCCCTTGTTAATCAGCTTGTGGAAGCAGCACAGAGGGAACACGGGTTTAACATTACAAAGACTGAGTTATATCTTAAGGGCTATTGCCCGTGGTGTGAGCGAGAACGGGAATTATCGTTACGGCATTAGGGTTTTGGTAGACGGGCGTTAATGTTTTTGTTGCGGCCCCGGGCAGAGAATTTGGTCCGGGTTTGCCGAATTTGTTAAAGCAGTTTATTTGCGTCCTGGTAGAGATGGACACTATCACTCAGGCAGTTGAAATTAGGGGTAACAATGTGGATAGAATAAGGGAGGAGAAGGGTATTTGGGGAACAAACAAGAAAAGGAGAGGGACAGGCGGAGTAAGGGGAAGAAACGAGACAGGAGGATAAAAAATGAGCAATAATGAAGGAGTTCGCCGGCTTGAGAAGGAGATAGAAGAGCTTAGAGGGCATTGGCCTGCTCATACGGTTCGGGAATGGCAGTGGGAGCAATTGGAGGACCTGGAGGAAAAATTTGATGGGCTTGTAGGTTCCAGGTTGAGGGTTCCTCTTGACCAGATTACTAAAGGGAAGAGCCCTGTTTCTGAAATGGACTGGATGCTTGAGGAATTAAAAGGAATGGAGGGGGAGACAGAGGTTAGGGGAAGTAGTTAATGCCAAAACCCAGAGCAGTGGTAGATTTCCAAAAATGCATGCCCGAGAAGTGCGACGGCGGGGTTTGTGTTGCTGTGTCTGTGTGTGATCTGAGAGTGCTCAGACAGCAGGAACCATATGATCCTCCGATGCTCAAGTCGCCGGACTTGTGCCTGGGCTGCGGTGATTGCTCCGAGGCTTGCCCTTTTAATGCTATATGGGTAAAGCCTATGTGAATTGTAAAAGGAGGGGGATATGGAGGATTGGAAAGATGAATATGAGGATTTGACCGATAAACAACAGAGGCAACTCAAGGTGACGGTAGCTCAGTACTATAACAAGCCGGCAGAGCAGGTAAACGAGACCGATATCGGGAACTATGTTAAGGTATTTCCGCATGCGATCGGCAAAATCAGCCGGAGTGGAACCATAGACAGAAGGCCTTAACTTTTATTAGCTCACACGGTAGCCACTTTATATCAAATCAGGTTTTTCTTCTGCAGGACCCATAGTATGCCCGGCACTCTTATATCCAGCTCTGTGTCCTCGGGCAAAGTCAGCAGAAACTCGCCCAGTTCATTAGCCGGGATTTTTAAAACCTCGATTTCCGCAAAGTCGTCTTCTCCTTCCTTCCCTGTAAATTCAACTTCAGGAGCGAAGAAGTGCATGGCTCTGGTAGGGGTCAGGGCTGGGCAAAGGGGTGTCGGAATAACGGGGATGAGTTTGTCAGCTCTGTACCCTGTTTCCTCTAACAGTTCTCTCCTGGCGGTTTCCTCTTCGGTTTCCCCTTCCTTGTCACTGAGTCCGGCAGGGAATTGAATAACAGATGATTCAAGAGGAGCTCTCCAGTTCTTTTCCAGGATGAATTCTCCTTCCCCGGTCAGAGGCACGATAATCACCGCTCCTCTATTATAGACATTCTTCCTCTCTATCGTTTCCCAAATCCCTTCCTCTCCGTTGATTGTTCTGAACCACTTATTGACGAACTCTATATACCGTCCCTCAAAAACCGCCTCTTTCTTCGTGATTTCCATTCGGGGTACTCCTTTCCTTTTCGGATCCCTGGGAGGCAAGTTCTGAATAATTTCACTGTGGTACTCTATCCTCTTGTTCGCGTTCCCGAGTAAATGAAGGAGTGCTGCTTCATCTTGATCCATTTCCCTTCATCAATGCCGATCAGATTGCCGCATTGACACCTGACTTTGTTCTCATCGCGGATGCTGAAATCCTTCATTATCCGGCCCTTCCAGCAGTGCAGTAATCGCCCTTTCCCCACCTTCACATATCTAAACACTTTGCCATTACATTTGGCACACTTTATGGTTATCATTCTTTACGAACCTTTATTGCCTCCGGTCTGTCATACCGTACCATATTTTCTATGCTGGTTAAAGGGGATAGCTTTGCCCTTGCCGGTGATTGGTGTTAGCATACATTTGCGGTCAGAGAGGGATTGTGATGAAGGTAGAGGTACTCGGTGCGGAGTCGTTAGGGGTTCGTGGGCTGTGTTGTGTAGTCAGGGCGAAGGACCGCACCGTTGTTATCGACCCCGGCGTGGCGCTGGGGTTTAGCCGTCATGGATTGATGCCTCATCCGGTGCAGGTGATAGCTTCGGAAAGGACCAGGAGACTTATCGAAGAGGCCTTGAAGGACGCCACCGATATAGTTATCAGTCATTATCACGGCGATCACGTTCCGCTGGTTGATGCCAATCCATATCAGCTTCCTTTAAGAAGGGTGGCCGACTTGTGTAAATCCCCCAGACTATGGACGAAGGGGACCCAGGACCTCTCGTCCAATCAGGCTCATCGGGCCAGGGCTCTGGCTAAAAACCTTGACCGAGTTCTGGTCAGTGCTGAGGGGACGGAAGACGGGCCTCTGGCTTTTTCCCTCCCTGTCCCTCATGGTAAGCCGGGCGGCCGGGGCGGCAATGTTATGATGACCAGGATTGAAGAGGATGGGGAAGTATTCGTCCATGCTTCGGACATTCAGATGCTTAACGATGAGTCGATTGCTCAAATCATTGCCTGGCATCCGACCGCAGTGCTTGCCTCCGGACCTCCTATTTATTTGGCAAGTTTGACTTTGCAGGAGCAAGAAGATGCCTTGCGCCGGACCTTGCGTCTGGCTGAAGAGGTAGATATCCTGATCCTTGACCATCACCTGATGCGCTCCATAAAAGGGGCAGAGTGGCTGAATCATGTATCTTCTTTTGCCAGGCATAGGGTTGTTTGTGTGGCTGACTTCATGGGAGTCCCCCGCAATCTCCTTGAGGCTGACAGAACCCTCTGGTATGAGAAATTACCCCTTCCCAAGGGTTGGCATCAAGCGTATGCCCGCGGTGAAATCAATGTAATTTCTGAGTGGGGTGGGAGGATTGCGCAAGTTCGGATGAGATAAAGCCTATTAACTGTGCCTCAGTCGTTCAGACCTTATTTTCTTCCTGTTTATACTGTTCAACGAGACGATTATAGGCCTGCGGTGCTTCCTTTATCCAGAAGGTTTGTTGTTCGGACACTTGCCCTTTGATTTTCCCGGGAACGCCGGCAACGAAGGAATTATCCGCTATTTTCATCCCCTCCGGGACCAGGCAGCCGGCACCGATAATGCAGAAGTTGCCGATTTCGGCGTCATGGAGAATGGTAGCATTCATGCCAATGAGGACGTTATTACCAATGCTTCGATTATTGAGAACTGCCCCATGACCAATATGTACCTCGTCTCCGATGGTGACATCCTGTGTGGGGACAGACGGAGAGCCTGAGTGGATAACACAATTGTCTTCGACGGCTGTATTCCTGCCTATAGTGATCTTGCCGAGGTCGCCCCTGATAACGGCTCCTGGCCACACACTGGAGTCATCGCCTATCTCAACATCGCCGATGATATATGCACCTTCACTGATGAAGGCCGACTCAGATATCTGAGGGGTCTTCCCGTCAAATGGTTTAATCATCCCTGTCTCCTCTCGGGTTTTTCGGTGAAGCCCTTAATATGCATCTCTTCGGGGTTACCCGTTGTTTTGATTTCCCTGGTCTCCCTGGTCTCCCTGATGCCGCTTGTTCCTGTCAAGTTGATCAAGATCGAGCCTCTCCACAACATCGCGGAAGGCCGAGAGGTCCAGTGACTCCTGTTCCTGTGGCGAGCCTGAGCTCTCGTTCTCCTCGCGGGGGAGGACGTTCCCTGTTTCGGAATCTATCAAAACGCCTGCCTGATCAAGTACGCTTTCTTCAGCGTAGATAGGGACATTAGCTCGAACAGCTAGTGCCATGGCATCACTGGGCCTGGAGTCCAGCTCGAGTTGTTCTGAGTCTGTATTAAGGAGTAGCCTGGCATAGAATGTCTCCTCCCGGATATCAGAGACTATTATTGAGCCCAGGGAGGCTCCCAGATTGTCCATTACTGAAATCAATAGATCATGTGTCAATGGCCTTGGTGGTTTAGCGCCCTGCAGTTCCAGGGCTATTGCATTGGCTTCTGCTGGCCCAATCCAGATGGGCAAACCCCGATTGCTGTCGTTCTGCTGTAATATCACTACGTATTGATTCCCCCCACTGTTTACTCTCAGGCTTTCGATACTCATTTCCAACATATTTCACCTTCTACATTGTGAATCACAAGCGTTTAGAATTGTAGTGCAAATAGCCTAAACTGTCAAGCATTGGTCGGCGCGTTAACTTGTATATCACTTCCATTGCGGTCGGCCCTGTGATTTATTTTTCTGATTTAAGCAGTCGGTCGTTGCTAGCTTCCCTTTATAGCTGTTTGCTTAACCTAGGCAGTTGGTCGCTCATCTTCAGAGCATCCCTGCTGGGACTCGAACCCAGAACCTACTGCTTAGAAGGCAGTCGCTCTGTCCTGTTGAGCTACAGGGACACACAAAATACTATATCACAGGTTGCGCCTTCCCTTCAATCTGAGTACAGCGTCCTTTAAGCCTTGATAGTCTCTCTGCCCTCAGTTAGAATAAATCAGTGAATAAAAATGTTTGACTCGTTATCGGAAAAACTAAACTCCGTCTTTAAGAGACTTAGTGGCAAGGGAAAGCTTACTGAGAAGGATGTCGATGAGGCGCTACGTGAGGTACGTCGAGCGCTTCTTGAGGCCGACGTAAATTTTAAGGTAGCTAAGGAGTTCGTTGCCAGGGTGTGTGAGCGTGCTGTGGGGACGGATGTCCTGGAGAGCTTGAGCCCTGCTCAGCAGGTGGTAAAGATCGTCAATGAAGAACTCACCAAAATGCTGGGCGGTGGGCAGAACAAGCTCGTTAATGCCGACAGTCCTCCTACTGTGATTATGCTGGTAGGATTGCAGGGAACCGGTAAAACCACCACTGCATCCAAGCTTGCCCTCAACCTCAGAAAGGGCGGACAGAAGTCGCTTCTGGTTGGCGCTGATCCCTATCGCCCAGCCGCCACCACCCAGCTGGCGTCGCTGGGAAAGCAGCTCGACATGCCGGTTTACATAAACGAGGAGACAAAGTCCGTGAAGGCGATTTGCAAAGAGGCCTCAAAGCGGGCTAAAGATGTAGCTGCTACTACGATAATCCTGGATACCGCTGGCCGACTTCATGTCGACGAAGAATTGATGGATGAGCTGGAGCGCATTAAGAAAATGCTTCACCCTACCGAGGTCTTGCTTGTTGCGGATGCCATGACCGGTCAGGAGGCTGTGAGAATAGCCGAGGAGTTCTATAACAGGGTGGGGCTAACAGGTGCTATCCTTACCAAGATGGATGGCGACGCCCGCGGTGGAGCAGCGCTGTCCCTTACCTCCGTGACAGGCGTTCCTATAAAGTTCGTCGGCACCGGCGAGAAACTTGATGCCCTTGAGCCCTTTTATCCCGACCGCATGGCCTCGCGCATTCTGGGCATGGGCGACATGCTCAGTTTTATCGAGAAGGCGGAGGCCTCTGTCGATCAGAAGAAGGCAGAGGAGTTGGAAAAGAAGGTAAAGCATGCAAAGTTCGACCTGGAGGATTTTCTGGAGCAGCTTCAGCAGGTGAAGAAGATGGGCCCTGTGAGCCAGCTTATGGATATGATCCCCGGCGGGTCCAAAATGATGAAAAACATGCCGGCCAATGTGAGCCTGGACGAAAGTAAATTGAAAGGCGCGGAAGCCATCGTTCAATCGATGACCCCTGAAGAACGCCACTCCCCTGAGATAATCGACGGGAGCCGCCGGCGGCGCATTGCGCGCGGCAGCGGAATGACCCCCCAGGATGTGAACCAGTTGCTTAACCAGTTTCGGCAGATGCAGAAGCTGATGAAGCAGATGGGTTCCGGCAAGAAGATGCCGAAAATGCCCATCCCTGGCCTTTAGTCCTGTTTCACTAAAGTCCGCTGCAGAGATAAACCCTGAACGTTGAACCATAAAACTTACCGCATGAGAACCTCTGATTTCGACTATACACTGCCCACCGACCGGATCGCTCAAACCCCTATTGAGCCGAGAGACCAATCACGGTTGATGGTCCTCCGCCGTGAAACAGGCTGTATCGAACACCGTCGTTTCTTCGAGATCTCGGAATATCTTGGCGCTGGCGATGTGCTGGTGGTAAATGACAGCCGGGTGATACCGGCCAGGTTGATGGGGCATAAGTCCAGTGGGGGTAAGGTTGAGATAGTTCTCTTAAACCGGGTAGATGAAGGGATTTGGGAAACGCTGGCAAAGCCCGGGAAACGGCTCAGAGAAGGTACATTAGTTGAGTTTGAGTCGGAGAGCGAGAGTGGTGAGGTTAAGGCGGAGGTCCTATCGAAGGATGAGGATGGTACATTTTGGTTGAGGTTTACAAACGAGGGATTGCTGGAGAACATGGGAGTTGTACCACTTCCGCCATACATCCATGCTCCCCTGCAGGATCCCGAGCGCTATCAGACAGTCTACTCACGAAGTAAAGGGAGTGTTGCTGCGCCGACGGCCGGTTTGCATTTCACCCCGGACTTGATGAGAACCCTTGAGGGTAAAGGGGTGGAATTTCTATCCGTTACGCTTCACGTGGGGTTGGGGTCCTTCCGCCCGGTCAAGGTTGATGATCCCCGGGAGCACACGCTGCACCAGGAGTACTGTGAGATAGGGTCCGGTGCTGCACAAAGGCTGAACGAAGCCCGGCGGGAGGGCAAAAGGGTTATTGCTGTGGGAACCACAGCTGTACGTGCTGTGGAATGGGCTGCTGGGGCGGATGGTGGTATTCAGTCCGTTCGAGGCTGGAATGACCTTTACATTCTGCCCGGCTACCGATTCCGTGTCATCGATGCGATGGTCACCAATTTTCACCTGCCCCGTTCGACGCTTATTATGCTGGTGTGCGCTTTTGCCGGAAGGGAAAAGATCCTGCAGGCTTATGAGGAGGCCATTCGTAGTGGTTACCGGTTCTATAGTTTCGGGGATGGGATGTTCATTTTGTGAGCAGGATCTGGATTAGATTACAGACATGCTTGTTGACAGCGGGATAATGTGCGTTTAGAGTGTCTGGGCAGGATAAGGGATGCGCTGTAAAATGAGCAAACTGTTGGTGCACACAGCATACACCCATTGTGCCTGGCGTTATCAAACCCCGGCAAGTGTTACCGTTACCTCGACCAGATCCGCACCAGATTGGTGCACTTCGTTTAACTTCACCCACACCCCCTGACCTTAATGTAGTTCTGCTTCGTTATGGAAGGGGCCATAAGCCTGGCATAACTATTGTTAACGGAGAAAGAAACCTGCATTGAGGCAGCACTATCACCCTTTACGAAGTGTCGGCGCAGCAATGATATCACGTGCTCCGGCAAGGGCATTATCTATAGAGACAACACCTCTATCAGCTGCCCTTGTTCATCAAGAGATTTCAGGGTGCTCTCACGCCGGCTGTCAAGTGCCCTAAGCTGCTCCAGCCGGTCCCTTATTTCAGTAATTACCATCCAACAGTAAGTTTTAGTCTTCCAATAAAAGTGTCTCCGAAAAGTAGATTTGGCAAGGATCAAAGACACACCTTCATGCCTGGTGGGAATGTGGTGACACAGAATACACTAAACATTATGTCAACCAAAGCAATCGACAATTATCGATCGGACGATTCAATGCCTATCATCAAATGTCGTGGCTACGTCAGATAATTCTAAACCCGACTCTTTACTTGTCAGCCATCCTTTCGCAAATAAGCCCAAACGCCGGCAGGTAGATACGTCTTGGTAATATCATGCCAGAAACCCGCTCTTCTCAACCCTTCGAGCAGAAGCTCGCCATGCCAGTCAAATGATAGGGACGGCGAATCAAGCAAACTTCTATGAATGTGCTTCTCCCTGACAACCTTAAATATGGTCCCAATTTGCTTGTCTGAGAGCTTGTTGTACAGCTTGCGAATCAGATACTCGGTTTTGAGTTCCCGATTCAGCTTCTCCTTCCACAAGCTCTCGTATCGGGCAAGCATCCTGGCGGATAAATCACCAGCAGCAAGAGCCTCCCCCAAAACACCCGAGGCAATATCAGCACAGATGAGCCCAAAATAGATCCCTCCACCAGTTGTGGGCTTAACTTGCCCCGCCGCATCCCCCACCACCAACACCCTATCTCCATAGCTCCTGGCAAGCGGCTTGAGCGGAATCCCGCCGCATGTAACCACCCCCTCAACATCTCGGACCTTCCCTCGCGAAGCAAGATCTGACAGAAAGGATTTCATGTGAGGCCTGGATTTCTCATGAGCAAAAAGCCCAGCTCGAGCCCTATTTGTGGAAACGGGAGCCAACCAGGCAAAGAATCCTGGTGCTATGCTATGGCTTAAGTAGACCTCAACTTCGTCCACTCCTTCCGTATGCACCTCAGTCTGAGCACCTATAATGAACTCCTGTATACGTCCCAGACCCAACTTGCTGGGCAATGTGGAGCCAAACCCATTGGCGATAACCACCGCTTTCCCTTTAAGAGACCTTCCTCCATCTCCACCCTCAAGATGAAGCATAACACCATCATCTGAAACCGAGATATCAGTAACCCGGCTGCTCAACACATATTCCGCTCCCTTCCTCTGAGCCCTCTCAGCCAGACTAGAATCAAACGAAGCACGTTCTACAATATATGCCTGGACATCGTCCTTGCTGATCCTTAGAGAGTCTCCTGAGGGGGCAAAAACCTTCGCCGATGATGCTTCCCACAAGATACAGCTTGAATCTATGTCAAAAAGCTCCACACACTCCCTGCTAATAATTCCTGTGCAGCAAACATGACTGCCAACTTCCCCATCTCTTTCAATCACCACCACCCTGTAGCCCAGGCTGGCTAACCTGTAAGCCACCTGGCTTCCCACAGGTCCCGCGCCGATTATCAAGACGTCGTAGCTGTTCATCTCGCAATCCCACTTTTCAAGAAATGTAGGAGGTTCCTGCTCCTGAGCAATTCTATCCCAAATGCAAGGAGTATTAATAGTCCCACTATTTCAGAGATGTAAACGGCAGGCTCCGTTTGCAAAGCATCAAATAGCCCTAACACCCAGTTGTCCAGGTTCTCCTTTGGAAATGTCAACCCAAACAAAGGCCATAGCAATGTCTTTGGCTCAAGCCACATCTGGTCCAGAACAAGGTGAAATCCGGAACAAATGGCCAGGACCAACATGCCTATCCCACCGGCGCGGATGTAGCGGAATAAGCCAATGAGAAAAAGGACGAGAAAGAAAAGCAGCGTATGAGCATAAATGCGGCCGTTGCTAAATGTTCCGGTGAAGATATATATCCCAATAGGCTTATCTATTATGTCCGGCAACATGGATCCCACCAAAGCAAGCCGGAAGTCAACCAGTCGAGTAATAGCACCAGCCCGAGAACTGGCAAGCCGACTTCGACCTTCTTCCAAAGATATAACTCCTCTCGAGCGCAGCTTGTCTGCTCCCCACGCCATCCCTAAAGTTATTCCTGTATGAGCAAATAAGAGCACGTGATTATTATAAATCCTAGCAACTCTCAATGGAAGTCCCCTTATCAATCAACTCAAGCTGCCTTCCACAATCTCAATCCAAGCAACCTCGCCACAAGAACTAAACACACCAGAGAGACGATGAAGAAGAGCGGACTGAAAGCAGTGTGCATAAACCCGGTAGCATAGTCGCTTCCCCAGTGGTGACCTATGAGAAGCAAGGTAACCAACCGGAGCAAGTTAGCAAACAGCGCAACAGGAACAGACAAGGCAAAAAGCACAACCTTTTTCACAAATGGCCTCTTGAGGACATATGCGAAGAGAGCCGCCAATGCCAAAAGAGCGATCAAGCTGTTCAAACCGCTACATGCCATACCGACAACGAATGATGCATTTCCGAGATGGATTTCGGCACCTGTCCTAGTTACAGGGATACCAAATTGCGATATGACCCATGCAGAGGACTGAGCCGAAAAGGACTGCAGCCAGTAGCCAATCATGTCCAAGGAAGGGGAAGGGATCATAAAGATAAGGAAGCATATAGGAAAGGCAAGGGCCCTGAAGGTTTTCCTGCCGCGGAAATAGAGTACGAGTCCCGAAATGACTACCAAGAACGATAGTGCACGAAGAAAGTCAGACGCATAAAGCACACCACTCACGTAGAGGGCCAAACCCGCAATAAGAACCCATATACCAATGCGAGAAGGCGCGGCCTGTCTCAGTTCACCTCTCCGGGTCCAGGCAATAAAGGCAGCGATAGGGATGATGAGAAACCCGTGTGAGTAATAGCTGGAGTGAAGCCATGAGTTTACAATCCACTGGAAGGTGGGAAAATAGAGAAGAATCAGGAAGGCAAGGATGATGAACGGACCGATAAACGCGCCCGGTTTCACTTTGGTCATCTTTATATTAGAGGCGGGTGCGATTCATGAATCGCACCCGCGGAATTTTGGACGCCGTTTGAACCAAATATATCCGCCAAGGGCAAGCAAGCCAAGGGAGAATAGGGTGATGGTGGGGAGGTTGGGGACGGGAGGCTCGGGTGAGCTTCCTGAATTCTGGGGATCGGGATCACTTTGAATGAAGAAATCAGCACTGTTATCATCGGTGTCCTGGGCAGGGCCATAACTATCTTCATCCTCTGTATCGCTCATTTTTCTCTGGATGCTCTCGCCACCTACTGGATTAGGAGCAGGCGACCCTTCTGCATCTGTGGAAGGCTCACATCCTTCCAATCCAAGTATATCAATCACATCTTGATCGCCCTGAGGATTGCTATCAGTGATATCGGCATTTGCCAAATATAGAACATCGTGGGCATCAAAGGTTAGTCCCGACCACTCAGCATCAGCAAGGTCTTTAAGCTCGGTCTTTGCACTAGCACTTACCACTAAAAAGAACCCGCTCTTAGGTATTGTTCCATCAGTTATTTTCATTTTATCAGTAAGTAAGTTTCCACCATTCGAGTCTCTACCAAGATGCCAATCAGTGAGGTCAATCTCATTAGCTGTTGGGTTATAAAGCTCAATCCAATCATCACCAGTACCTCCTGATCCATCAATGCTATCTATTTGAACCTCGCTTATCACCACATGGTCTGCAACACTACCACCATTCGCCGCCCCCACCCCCGGCACCAGCATCATTACTAACCCAGCAACCAGCAGGATTATCCCAAGGATTTTCAATAGTTGCGTGCGCATGTTTCCCCTCTCAAAATTTATCCCCGTGGGGGCAATTCATAAATCGTCTAACCAAACAACAATCATATTCTAACACACCGCGATTGTAGCGATTGTAGATTGTAGGGGCGAACCTGTGTGTTCGCCCAAACCATCAGGGCAGACACATTGGTCTGCCCCCGCCGAGGGTGTAATGCAAATGATGCCGTGAATATGGTTGGGCATGATCACGAATTGGTCCTATTCTACGCTCTGCGCGAGCCCCTTCCCTATCAACTCCTCGTTAAGGCTCTCATCGGAATCGGACAGGTAAACCGTGGCTATCCACCTCCGCCACTTCCCACGCTTGCCCGTCTCCACTATCATCTGATGGTTATTTTGCTCAAGCCTTCTCTCCACATATGACTTCGCCTCCATTCCCCTCTTGTGCTCATCCGAGGCCTCGGGAACGCCGTATATCTCTGGGGTATTGAGTCCGGAAAGCCGCAACCTTTCCGTTATCTTGATGTAGAACCCAAGATCGATGACAGCATCTATAGTATCTCCATCCACCACCCTTCCCAGTTCAGCCTGATAACGATAACTCGGTTCCATTGTCCCTCCTTTCTCCCCCGGGGGAAATTAGCCTTTGACCGAAAGTATGCAATATGAGGGACTTGAAGTCAAGATTTCTGGAAAAAGAGAGAGGAAATTGAGGTGGAACTGGCACGCCCGGCGGGACTCGAACCCGCGGCCTCAGCCTCCGCAGGGCTGCGCTCTATCCACTGAGCTACAGGCGCTTGCTTATTGGTGCCGAAGGAGGGATTTGAACCCTCACGGGGCTGCCCCCACATAGTCCTGAACCATGCGCGTCTGCCATTCCGCCACTTCGGCGCACGATTATTCTATCAATAAACTCAAAAACCTGCAACGGCAAAAGATTACAGGATACTGAATGGATGACGCTTTACACGAACTCAGGAGTAGAAAGCAAGCGCCAGCGTTCCAAAGCTCTTCCCCATCTTCGAAGCTGTCCGTATAGTGAACCATGAGATGAATGGGTTTACTTGAGAGTATCCAGAACGAACACGTATTTCACCCTCGGGATCATCTCCTGTACCACCTGCGCCACCTCCTCGAGGCTCTTACCCCGCCTGAGCAGCTCGCGCTGCCTCCATGACAAGGAAGCCCATTGCCCCCGTCGAAGTCTTGCTATCGATAATCTCGATGGACGTATTGGAATCTCTGGACTTCACCATCTCACTGGCCTGTACCGCCGATTCATTGATTGCACTAAGCGCCTTGGAGACAAATATACACAGAATACTATCCACAGACTTCGAAAGCTCAAGGAACGTAGCCGCAAAGGCCCCTGCACTTATGGCACCGGTGGTAGGCATCTCCTTTGCTCCTTTGAACAGATGCCAGAACACATCAGAGGTTAAACCTACCGGATCCGAGTAAGCCTTGCCATCGATCATACGGGTTGCAGGAACGATTCTTATGTCGTATTCCTTCACCATGTCAGGCGGCAAGCAGCTCGTGCTGTCAGTCACAATGCCTACTCTGGACACACTCACCTCCAGTTCACATCACTCCGCCGTCAATACATATCACCTGTGTCGTTATATACGAAGCTCGGTCGGTGGCAAGGAATGCAACAAGTTCCGCGACATCCTCAGGGTTACCAAATCGTTGCAGTGGAATACGGGCGAGGATATTCTCCCTGGTTTCCTGTGGGAGTTTTTCAGTCATCTCAGTGGTAATAAATCCCGGAGCTATGGCGTTTGCGGTTATGTTTCTGGAACCCACTTCCCTGGCCACACTCTTGGTAAAGGCTATGAGCCCGCCCTTGGCAGCGGAGTAATTAGCCTGTCCCATATTCCCCACCACCCCCGCAAGCGAAGCAACATTAATCACCCTACCCCAGGACTGGCTCATCATATAGCGC
Organism: Dehalococcoidia bacterium LH_S1; assembly: GCA_023660035.1. Classification (GTDB taxonomy): domain Bacteria; phylum Chloroflexota; class Dehalococcoidia; order SZUA-161; family SpSt-899; genus JAGXOF01. The sequence continues at coordinate 3,319 of JAGXOF010000002.1, read as the reverse complement.
AGGGAAAATCTGGTACACAGGTATGCACCACGGAGATTCGTATTGATAACGTTATCCCAGCTCTCATCGGACATGCGAAGTAACAGGTTATCATCAACGATGCCGGCATTGTTAACCAGTATATCGATCGTGCCCCAGTTCTTGGCTACATCCCGGGTCATGTTCTTGACCGCTTTGGAGTCTGCCACATCCGCTTTAACAAGCAGAGCCTCCCCTCCCCTACTCTCGATGGCTTTGCCCACATTAGCAGCCTCTTCATCATTGGAAACATAGTTGATGGCCACTTTGGAACCGAGATCAGTCAGCTTGAGCGCAATGGCCCGTCCCAAGCCCCGCGACCCCCCGGTCACTAGCGACACTTTCCCTTCAAGCTCTTTAGCACTCATAATCCTTCCCTATAACAGTATTAAATACCCCTTAGCACAAGGGTGCAATTCTGTCCCCCCATGCCAAAGGAGTTGGACAGACACACATACACCTTTTGCTGCCATGCCTTATCAGGAACATAGTCAAGGTCACATTCGGGGTCCGGCGTTTCGTAGTTGATAGTCGGTGGGATAACTCCATTTAGCAGGGTTTGAACAGTGGCGATTGCCTTCCGCAAATACAAATCCGTCTCGATTAAGATCAAAGGGCCTGGATACCTTCAAAGGCTCAGGTTGCTTTGACAGCGCTCCAATCCGTGCATTGCTGGCAATGGCTATCGGACTGATATTCGTCTCGGATCCCCTGCAGCTCATGATATCCGCATGTCCCAGGCGGATATGATTCAGAGCTGTTCCCAACGCATCGCTGCCGCTGGCGCAGGCACTGTTAAGGGTGGTATTCGGCCCTTTGGCATGGAACTCTAATCCCACCTGTGCCGAGACCATGCTTGGTGCAATCCGGCTGATAAATAGGGGATCGATCCGCATCGGGCCTCTCTTTTTAAGCATTTCCCCCTGCTCGGAGATCGCCCAGACCATTCCACTCGTAGCCAGCACAACCCCTACCCGGCTTGGTTCCACCTCAGATATGTCGAGTTGAGCATGCTCCAGGGCCATTCTGGTCGACGCTATGGCGATACGTGCTCGCGTCAAAAAGCTTGATGTAATCAATTTACGGAAGTAGTTGATGACAATGTATCTTCTACAGCTACAAGGCTTCTGCGAATTTCGTCAGGACATTTCTTGCGCAACGCGTAGGCCGGTGCCTCTCCTTCAACAAGATACTCCTCCGTATGCACGAGGTCAATGTCCAGGTTCGAAGAATCGTGCTTTGCCAGTTCAGGCTCCACCCTATCGTTCGGGCCAACAAGATAAATACCAACTCCGTATTCCCTCGCACCTTCAACTGCCCCCGTGACAACATCTTCAGGGGCGAAATCACCGCCCATTGCGCCAACTGCTATTTTCATCTTTACCTACCTTTACTTTTGCTTCTCCTGTAATTAACTGGTCCCCGCTTTCATTCGCACACAATACGTGGCAGGTGACCTCTCTTCCGTCCTTATCATCTTTTATTTGGGCGATCTTCCCACTGGCTGTTACGGTGTCTCCAGGACGCGCAGGAGTCCTGAACCTCACATTCAGCTTGCCGCTCGTAAGCCAATTCCTCTCAAATGCACTGGTCATCATCTGCGATACATAAGCCAGGATCAACATCCCATGCGCGATTGTCCCCCCAATGGGCGTACCAGCAGCATAGTCAGGGTCTATGTGGATCGGATTGAAGTCCTTACTCACTTGAGCGTAGGAATCTATCCTATCCTGCGTAATGGATTTCCTTATCTCGGGTAATTTCGCCCCCTCAACCAACTCAGACAAATACACTGCTGCCCCCTCATCTTCCTTAATCTGGAAGCTTACTCAGGCAACACAAACGTAGTTCTCCCTGTAAGTACCAGATTATCATTACTGTCCAGTGCCTTAAGCTCAATAGCCAAAAGGTGCATATTACCCCGTTTATGGTTTCTGGTCACCCAGGCAGAGCTCGTGATTGCATCTCCGGTCCGTACAACATTTGTAAATCCCATTTCCTGGGAAACATGTATGGACCCCCACGGCAAGGACATGGATTCAGACAGCGCCGCCATAGCAAAAGCTGTCACTGCCATAGGGGGAACGATCTCCAGGTTCTCGTAGAGACTGGTTTCCTCCCCCACCGCTCTGAGAAAAGCTTCAAGTGTGGAAGCATCAATGCGGTAGGTCGCTGAGGGGAACTCATGCCCCGGCTGCAACTCCCGATAGTTAATCTCTTGAGGACCAGCCAATTTACTCCTCTGGTAGCTCTGAAAATACCTTACAGTGGCTAGCTCTACTTGGGCTACGTGGGCAAACCGCACTTGTGTTGAATGATACCAAGCGGCGACCCCTTTGTCAACAGAGTCACCCCAGAGAATCCCCTTCAAAAACAGGCTATAACACCTCAAAACTACATCGAATTTTGTCAGGGGTATTGACATTCCTATAGTGAATGTATTATGCTCCACTATAAAAAGGAAAGGGAGGTAAATCCAATGCAAGCATACTGCGTAAAGTGTCGGGCAAAGAGGGAGATGAACAATGCCAAGCTCATCACCATGAAAAATGGCAGGCCGGCGACACAAGGTGTATGTCCTGTATGTGGGACTAAGATGTTCAGAATCGGTAAGGCATAAAGTCTACTCCCCGACACTCAAACACAAAACCCGCTGGAGGGCTGGATATCCTCATTATTAAAAGTTATTTATCTTATTGGTATTCAGCCCTCGCTCATATCTAAAAGACCCTGGCAAAGGAGAAGGACCTCTAGACCAGAGAGAATGTAAGGTTGTGTGTCAGCGTGACAGCATTTGAGTCTATTTGATTTCTGGACCATCACTGTGATAGTATAATCTCGTTCTCCAAACGGACCGGGGTGTAGCGCAGCCTGGTAGCGCACCTGCATGGGGTGCAGGTGGTCGGAGGTTCAAATCCTCTCACCCCGACCATAGACTCCGGAAGACTTGTGAAAACCAATCTTCGAGTCCCTGTTCACTTCAAAACAAGCTTCCTCTTTAATGACCCTTTAGAAATGCCGATCTGCTAACCACGTCCCCTTCCCAGGTTTCCCTGCCAAGGAAATCCCGATAGGGATTAAAAGACTCTCATATAGAATACTTGCCACATGCAAAAGAGGCCCAATGGGGCCCTCCACCGCGTGCCACAGAGCCATGCCAGTAAGCGTGGGCATCCTAAGAGTTGCCAAAATCGCAATGCTAATGCAACAAATTGTCATTTGAATCGGCGTATCCAGGTTTTTAGGCGGCTGTGATAAGCATTTACGTTCTGGATGTGGAACACATTGTCTATGACTCTAA
>JAGXOF010000029.1 GCA_023660035.1 Dehalococcoidia bacterium LH_S1 | reverse complement strand
TTGTCCTTAGTTTGCCGTCGTTCATGGTTAGCTACATGATTCAATCATAAACGAGGAACCTCACTCTTTCAGGCCCATTTTGTATTGGAAGAGAGTGGAGCTTGACTTCAGGTGCATTCCTCGTTAGAATATGTCTAGGGTGCAGCGGATTTGTGTATATATTTTTTGCACAGCTACGGCACCTTATGACATGAACCTTATTAATAGAGGAGGATTTACATTATGGCTGTAGTAACAAAACTGTTTAAGGGCTCAGATGCTTTTGATCAAGCAATGGATAGCTTGAAGTCCAAAAGCTATGAGCCAAAGGTTGTAGAGCCGGGAGCCGATGTTAAAAAAGAGCTGTCAGACAGCGGTCTCCCTGAGGAGACTCTCGATTATTATGAGCTTGGGCTCTCACTCGGTGGCAAAGTAATAAAGATCACAACCGATGACGAGAAAGCTAGCGAGGCGCATGCTATACTCCGGCAAGCCGGGGCTAAAGAAGGAGTCGAGCAAATGGACATGTGGTCCACCAGCCCCGGATTTGTTGAGGAGAGCAGAATGAGCGCTACTAACCCGATCGATGAGACAATGACCGGGGACTTTCGAAAGTATTAACACAATCTCAAAGAAATCACTGTAAGGAGGAAGCGATGTCTAGATTTATTGCTGCATCAACAGCTAGGGGGGCGCGTCAGGTAATTGACAAGGCAGATAACATGTTGAAGGGGGCCCTCGACAGTTTGGGGCCGGATGCCCCAGTCGAGTTCAAGGACAGGAGCGGAGGGCCGACAGCATATTATCTACCAGTTATTTATGGCTACTTGGGTCACAAGGTCGAAAAGGTGGGCGACTTGCAATATCCTTTGGACAGAGCCAAGAGCTTGCTGGCCCCGGAGCCAGACGAAAATATGTGGCTGCCTTACCTTGGTGAAACGCTCGATGCAGGCGTCGGAACCCTGTGGGCTGAGGAAATAATAAAAGGAATCGAATTCGCACAGGGAAAACAACCTGAGGCTAAGGGAGATTTTCAGTTCAATGGCCCCATTGATGATGGCCAGCTGCGCAGCTGGGGCATAGCCATGGTGGATGGAAGTATGCCAGGTTTCGCTGTAGTTATAGGAGAAGCCCCAAGCAATCAGGCAGCTGTTCGTATCGTGCGTGAATTACAGGCAAGGGGACAGCTGGTCTTCCTCTCCGGCAATGTAAACGGACGAAGTGTTGTAGACCAGTTGCTTGAAGAAGGGGTAGACCTCGGGTATCCCACCTATACCGTCTCCTTCGGCTCGGATACCGAATCAACTGTGTACGCTACAGGGTATGCCACGAGGGCAGCTTTCAGCTTTGGTAATGTAACCCCGGGAGACTGGCGGCGAGTTCTCCTTTATAATAAGTTTCGCTGTTTCGCATTCGCCCTGGTGTTAGGGCCTATGGATGATGTCAAATGGGCCACCGGAGCCGGCGCAATTGACTATGGCTTCCCAGCCATCGCCAATACAATGGTCCCACACATACTCCCTACAGGAGTTACCAGGTATGAGGATGTAATAAGCGAGCCCTGGGATGATATTCCCGGAGATACCAATGAGAAAGCGAAGAGACTAATTGACAAGTGTATCGAGGTTCGAGGTATCAAGGTCACAATCCCTCAGCCTGAGCTCCCTGTCACATATGGTCCGGCGTTTGAAGGTGAGGTAATTCGCAGAAGGGACATGCAAGTGGAATTCGGAAGCAAGAGCGGCCCCGGAGTCGAGTTGCTGGAGATGAAGGACACGGACGCGGTTGAGGATGGGAAATGCGAGGTCGTTGGGCCTGATATTGATGAAATAGATTTTGGAAACAACCCCAATACCTACTTTGCCTGCAAGATCGATGTCGCTGGCAGAGCAATGAGGGATGAGTTTGAGCCCGTCCTTGAGCGCCAGTTGCACAACTTATCCAATGAGGTTGAGGGGTACCAGCATCAAGGGCAGAGAGAGATCACATGGATCCGAGTTAGCAAGAAAGCATATGAGGCCGGGCTCCGGCTGAAGCATATGGGCGACGTCTTCCATACAACTTTCCATAACCAATTCGGCAGTATCGTGGACAAGATCCAAACAACCTTCTACACAAACCAGGAAGACGTAGAAAAGATCATGGAGTACGCTAGAGATAAGTACCGTGAAAGAGATGAACGCATAGGTGGCCTCAAGGATGAATCCGTCGACACTTTCTACAGTTGCACCCTGTGTCAATCTTTCGCTCCTACTCATGTATGCGTTATCAATCCTGAGCGACCGGGGTTATGTGGAGCATATACCTGGCTTGACTGCAGGGCTGCTTATGAGATAAATCCGAGAGGCCCGAATCAGCCAGTGGAAAAAGGCAAATGCCTGGATGAGGCAAAAGGCGAATTTGAAGGGGTTAATCAGTTTGTCTACGACAACTCACAAAGAACCGTAGAGCGTATGACCCTTTATTCCCTCATGGATGCGCCAATGACCACATGCGGTTGCTGCGAGTGCAATATGGTGTTAATCCCTGAAGCAAACGGCATCATGATCGTTTCCCGAGAGGATTTCGGTGAAACCCCTTGTGGAATGAAGTTCACCACGCTTATGGGTCAAATCGGTGGAGGACAACAGAGTCCTGGAATGATGGGACACGGTAAGAGATTCGTGTTGAGCGAGAAGTTCATATCGGCAGAAGGAGGACTCAGGCGAGTTGTATGGATGTCCAAACCACTTAAGGAAGAGCTTAAGGATGACCTCCAACAGCGATGTGAAGCGATCGGAGAACCCGATCTCATGGACAAGATTGCCGACGGGGATATCTGCACCACTGTTGAGGACCTTGTTCCCTTCCTCGAAGAGAAAGGCCATCCAGCTCTGAGTATGGAATCCATGATCTAAATCAGCTTCTATAACTGAGAGCTAGCGTAATCGCCCTAAGAAGATGCTAGACTCAATAAAGTTCAAATTGGAGGTAGTTGTGCCAGAAGTGGAAATACCAAAAGAGAAATGGACCGGCAGAGTAAGAGAAGTTAAAATTGGTGGCAAGGGACGGAAAGAGGTTGTGGTTGGCGGAGCTACCGCCATGCCGTTCCTTGATTTCGAGGGCGAAATTCCCAACCCACCAAGGGTGGCAGTAGAAGTCAGGGATGACCCATCCGGCTTTCCCCCTGGACTACTCTCCTCGTGGGGAGATGATGTGGTAAATGATGTCGGAAGCTGGGCCAAGAAAGCCGCTGAGCTCGGCGCTGAGATCATTACATTGAGACTTACAAGTGCTCATCCCGAGGGCCAGAACACCGGGGTTGAAGAAGCCAAGTCAGCAGTAGATAAAGTCCTCTCAGCTGTTGACCTGCCGCTTATGGTGATCGGGCCAGAGATAGCGGACAAGGATAACGAAATACTGGTCCCGATCGCAGACCTGGCAGAGGGACAACGTATTGTTCTCGGAAATTGCGTGGAGAACAATTACAAAACTATCGCTGCCGCTTGCATTGCCGCTAATCACATTGCTATAGCGAAAACCCCTCTTGACATCAACTTGGCCAAGCAGCTAAATGTTCAGGTCTCCGATATCGGTGTGCCACTAGAGTCCATCCTGATGGATGCCGATATGGGAGCATTGGGATACGGGATCGAGTACGCCATATCCATCGATGAGCGTTTGAAGTTGGCTGCCCTCATGGGTGATAGTGTAACAGCTGTCCCGATCATCAATCACCCGGGGCCTGAGACATGGCGTCAGAAAGAGGCCAAAGTCAGTGAGGGAGTGCCTGAGTCCTGGGGCGGTTACGATGAAAGAGCTCTCTACTGGGAAGAACTCAGTGCCACGTCCATTATCCATTCCGGTGCCGATGTGGTTACGCTATGTCACCCCAAGGCAGTGGAATACATAAAATCCATGATAGCCAAATTGATGGGGCAATAATCTGGACAAGGAGGCAGAGATGGCACTAACAGGCATTCAAATATATAAGCTTTTACCCAAGACAAATTGCAAGGAATGCGGTTATCCTACCTGCATGGCTTTCGCCATGAAATTAGCAGCAGGTCAAGAGGACCTTTCCAAGTGTCCTTATGCAAGCGACGAGGCCAAAGAGAAATTATCCGCTGCTGCCAAGCCGCCGATGCGAGCCGTTACTATAGTCACAAATGATCACCAACTCACTACCGGCGCCGAGCTGGTAATGTACCGCCATCAGAAGAAATTCTTCAATCCTGCTCCCCTCATGGTAAGGGTCAAAGATACGGCATCTGCGGACGACCTCAACGAGACCGTTGAAGAAGTTGGCAACTATAGCGTCGACCGAGTAGGAATGACGTTCACCTTGGACGGATTTGCTGTGCAGAACGATTCAGGAGACGCATCCACCTTTGCAAGTTGCGTGGAATCAGTCAAGTCCAAAACAGACATGCCACTGACGCTGATTGCCACGGACCCTAACAGTATGAGTGCGGCATTGGAAAAGGTGGGTGATAGTAGACCACTCATCTACGCAGCTACCAAGGACAACATTGACCAGATGGGGCAGCTGGCTAAGAAGTACAGCTGCCCCATGGTTGTAAAGAGTTCGGATGGACTGGACGAGCTGGCGGAGCTGTCGGAAAAGGCCAGCGGAGCTGGAGTAGAAGACATTATCCTAGACCCAGGGGATCGTGATCTCCACAACTCACTGGTCAGTTTTACTCAGGTTCGCAGGTTGGCTCTCAGGAAGTTCGAGCCCTTCGGCTATCCCATAATCAGCTTCCCCGGAGAAGGGGCATCATCTGTAGAGGAAGAGGTCAACTTGGCCGCTCAACACATAGCAAAATATGCTAACGTCATCGTGATGGACAGCTTCTCACCCGCTATAGCATACAATCTGCTGACTCTAAGACTGAATGTGTACACTGATCCTCAGGCACCCATTCAGTTGCAATCAGGTATATATCAGGTTGGTTCCCCCGACGAGAAGAGTCCGCTCTGCATCACCACTAACTATGCGCTCAGTTACTTCGCGATCTCCGGTGAGGTTGAGGCCACTGGCCGACCATCATGGATTCTGGTTGTAGATACGGAGGGACTGTCTGTCCTTACTGCCTGGTCAGCAGGCAAGTTCGACGCGGACGGCATTGCTGCCCATATCAAGCAATTCGATGCAGCTGACAAAGTAAACCACAATAGCTTGATACTACCCGGTGGAGTGGCAATACTCAAAGGGGAAACAGAGGAAAACCTACCCGACTGGAAAATACTGGTAGGCCCAAGAGAGGCTCCAGGAATTGGGGGCTATTTCAGACAAAACGCTCAAATCTGGGAGGGGTAGGGCGAGCTACCCCTCCTTTTACTCCCTACTAGTTCCAGTCATCGGAATCATCTTCTTCAAATTCTTCGTCACTGAATACGCCTATCTCACGTCCCTGATAGACGGTGACAATAAAGTCATCCCTCACCAAATCCGCCGGTAAGACCAGCTCCTCATCGATTATAGTGATAAGTTCGCGTATATCATCGGTGGTCATATCCTCTTCCACACACAACATCGCATTAACTACCTGAGTTGCAAAATGCAGGTTAATCTTCCCAACTATTTTGTCACTGTCAGATGTAATAGCATATACCTCAGAATACGGAGTACGACATTCCCTTTCAAAACGATAATCCGGCATGATTCCCCCTATGGTCTCATTTGTCCTTCACCCATAATGATCCACTTGTAACTGGTTAATTCCCTGAGCCCCATCGGGCCTCGAGCATGAAACTTCTGCGTGCTAATCCCAACCTCCGCCCCCAGCCCAAACTGAGCGCCGTCGGTGAACCTGGTGCTGGCATTAACATAAACACACGCTGCATCAACCTCATCTAGGAAACGCATTCCCGCAGAATAATCCTCAGTGATAATAGCCTCAGAATGCCCCGAGCTGTAACGCTCAACATAGGCCAATGCCTCATCCAGCGAATCCACAACCCTTATCGCCGCTGTCAAAGACAGAAACTCCTTTCCCCAATCCTCCTCCGTGGCAGCGGAAATATTCAGTCCGGGAATGTCCTGCAAAACCTTGAGCGCCTTCTCATCGCAATGTATCTGGACCCCTGAATTAGACCATTCCTTTGCGATACGAGGCAAATAGCTCTCAGCAATATCTCTGTGAACCAGCAAGGTATCCAAAGCGTTGCACACAGTAGGACGCTGGACCTTGGCATTATGGGCAATGGCCACAGCCTTGTCCAGGTCAGCACCACGGTCAACATATGTATGACAAACCCCTACCCCACCGGCCAGCACAGGCATTGTTGCGTTATCAGCTACCATGCGGATGAGTCCTTGCCCACCACGCGGGACTATCAAATCTATTATTCCGTTCATCTGCAGCATGTGATTTACCAGCTCACGTTCTGTAGACTCAATAAACTGGACCGCATCCTTGGGGATCCCTGCTTCGATGGCCGCATCCTGTACGATTTTGGCCAAAGCTCCATTGGAGCGTACTGCTTCCCGACCACCTCGTAAGATAATGGCATTACCCGATTTTAGGCAAAGAGCGGAAATATCGATGGTGACGTTGGGGCGGCTCTCGTAGATCGCACCTATCACTCCCAGCGGAACTCTCCTCCTGCCCACCTGCAATCCGTTGGTAAGCTTTCTCATATCCAGTACTTCGCCTACTGGATCAGATAAAGCAGCCACGCCGCGTACATCCTGTGCCATGCCCTCAAGTCGATCCGGTGAAAGCGCCAGGCGGTCAAGCATGGCCTCATTCATACCCGCCGACTTTGACTCATCATAGTCCATTTTATTGGCAGCCAAAATCCCCTCTTGCCTGCTCATCAAACTATCCGCAATATTATGTAAAGCCCTGTTCTTAACCTGAGTGGAAATGTGAGCAAGCTGCCGGGAGGCATCCCTGGCTGCTTTGCCTTTGGCATTCAGTTTATCAATCGCTTCCTGCATGCTTCCCCTTTCTCTTAGCGCTCAGCTATCAGCTAGTGATTATAATCCAACTTCACAAAGGCACCATATTATCCCGGTGTACCACCTCAGAGCCATAGCCATAGCCTAGTAACTCCCCGATTTTGTCCGAGCGACAGCCCTTAATCCGGGCTATTTCCCCCGAACCATAATTGGAGATGCCATTAGATATAATCACTCCCTTGGAATCCACAATGGCAACCACATCCCCACGCTCAAATCTTCCATCGATATCGACAACTCCCGCTGGCAAAAGGCTCCTGTTTTGCTTTGTAAGGGCTGTTTTGGCACCGGCATCAATGATTATCTTGCCAGCAGCAGGCTGACTCAGCATCCAGCGTTTTCGACTTTCCAGCTTGGAATGGGTAGGCAAAAAATAAGTCCCCAACTCTTCCCCTCCCACTATCCTTGAAATAACATCTGGCTCGTAACCACTGGCAATCACCACACCCGTTCCCAATGCGGTAGCAAGCTTTGCCGCCTCCAACTTCGTTGCCATCCCCCCAGTACCTCTTTCTCCTGACTTCCCTGTAATATGCCCTTCTATGGAACTATCTATCCTCTCCACCCTTCGAACAAGTGAAGACTCAGCACCCTCTCCTGGCTCGGAAGTATACAGGCCGTCAACATCACTGAGAATCATCAATAGATCGGCATCTACCAAACTGGCCACCATTGCCGAGAGGTTATCATTATCCCCAAACATCGCTCCCTTCAACTCCTCAACACAGACCACGTCATTTTCGTTCACAATGGGTACCATCCCAAAGTCCAAAAGCGCGAGCAAGGTATTCCTAGCATTCAAATATCCCATTCGACTCAAGAAATCTGGTTTGGTCAGCAACGTTTGCGCAACGGTGATCCCCTGTTCTCCAAACAGTTCATCATATACCTGCATCATCTGCCCCTGCCCAACCGCAGCAAGCACCTGCTTGAAAGGCGTATCGCGACGTTTTTTCCTCGTGCCCAACCGATGCTTCCCGGCAGCAACTGCACCTGAAGACACCACTATCGTCTGCAGGCCGCTCCTATTCAGTTGTGCCACTTGCCCAACCAGGCTGGCCATCACGTCACGATTAAGTTTATCCTTGCCTTCGGTAATGAGGTTTGTACCCACTTTGATTACGAGTCGGCGGTAGGATAATGTAGTAGTATCCTTTTGCATTTTGGGGTAGCTTAAACCGATTCCTGAGTGTGAGCAGTACCTACAGTCCGTCTCTAGTGATATATGAGCTCCACTTTATGCCTTGTGCGTTTGCCCTCTCTCTTCTTCACAACCCGTGCAATACTTACGTTATCGAGGTCTGGCGTAGTAGTAATGTATTTCTGGGCCAGCCCCCCCCAGTGGTTGAGCAACGAGAACTGCGATCACAGAGGCACTGACAACACGGCTGAACTTAGTCAACCCCCCAACTCCCCGCCCCGCAATCATCGCCGCTACTCCCGCACATAGGCCCGCTACGGCGATATTTGTACCACACATCGGCGAAACGGCAAGGTCTCTCTCCCCATCCTGAAGTCGTCTCAATCCCTCCCTTGCAGCCTCCTCCAATGTTTCCGTGGGGATATCTCCATAGATGTAGAATCCCCTCAATCCAGCCCGCCCGGCAAGTCTCACCTTACCCTCCAAGCGGGTCAAGAGAAGAGCGATTGTGGCATGTTCCAGAGCATGATTCTGTCTTATCACATTCACTAGGCTCAAGGTTTCCGGATAAAGACCTTCAGAACCACGAAAGACCTCATCTGTTCTCATAGCAAACCTTCCTAGTTAAATAACATATCACAGGGGAAAGAAATGGGCAAGCAGCCCTGGTTTATCAAACTAAATTCTCTCTCTTCCTTGCCACAAACTCCAGGACAACCAAGGTGGATGCACCGATAAGGATAAATAAAACCATCCATTCTGGCGAGGTAACAATCGATTTCTCAAACAAACCTCTTAGCCCCCCCCCCAACATAATCCCTATTAAAAAAAGGATGGCATGAGTATAGTACCTGCTCAGAAGCCATTTTAGGAAATTAGCCATAAGGAAAAGACTTATAATCGCTCCGAATATAAAAACCAAGATGACAGGTATATTGAAATCGGTGAGTGACGACAGCATATATTCATACTGACCCAGGATGGCTAAAATATAGGCACCGGATATACCGGGCAATATCATTGCACAGATGGCCAGAAAACCGGAGACAAAAATATATATCAACGAGTGAGACATCGCTACCTGAGCTGGTCCGGAGACCAGGAAACCAATTACGAATCCTATAAGAGAGAAGACAAGCAACCACGGTCGAAAATCTTCCCTCACCTGCTTAAATATGAAAAACACGCTGGCTAGTATAAGGCCTATGAAAAAGGAGAAGGTCTGAACGCGAAAATCAGCAAGCAAAAACCCCATTAAATGGGCAAGTCCCAAAACGCCGGTAACTATACCCAGGAACAGGGCCACAAGGAAATAGAAATCACCCGACACAAGCACTTTCCTGGGGTTTTTGAGATTGGCAAAGAAGAAAGAGATGCTGGATATAAGCCTTGTGTATATGCCTAGAATCAGAGCAAAGGTCCCCCCGGAAACTCCGGGGATCGCATCTGCTACGCCCATGACCAATCCCTTGAAGTAAGTGGCCACGGGCTCGGATTTCCATTTTAGTTCGATATCGATGCCTCCTTCATCTCTCCCCTCATAGAGCCTGTTGCCTATCTGACCTCCACCCGCCCGGCATTACACTCTATTTGCAGGCACACCTGTTTGGAGGAATCCTCAAAAGGGGAACTCATGTAATAATCCCCCTTCTTCGGGAACCTTTTCTCAGATATGTCCAGGGCAGCCGCGCTCATATCCGCATCTATACGACCTGAAACATCATCAGGGATAGTTACCTCAACATTTGCAGCATCGGCCTCTATCACACCGGATATAATCCCGGCCGACGGCATCACAAGGCTGCAATTGCCAGCGTCGATATCGAGTGTGAATTTACCTACCTGAAGATAGGTCAGGTCAATGTCCAGATCGGCCGCATCGGAATCTATCTCAAGAGTCAACGGGATCGCTCTGGATAATCCCACATCCCACTCTATAC
>JAGXOF010000028.1 GCA_023660035.1 Dehalococcoidia bacterium LH_S1 | reverse complement strand
AGAGATAGCAAGGGAATATAATTTAATCGTTTTTTGGCTGACAACTATTAACAATAAGGAGCTCCATGAAACTATCAGGTGCGCAGATAGTGTGTGAATCTCTGGTGAAGGAAGGGGTTGATGTTATTTTTGGTTACCCTGGAGGGTCTGTTCTACCCTTATATGACAGCCTTCCTCAATATCCGCAGTTGCGCCATATTCTAGTCAGGCATGAGCAGGGGGCAGCGCATGCCGCTGATGGCTATGCTCGCGTTACCGGTAAGGCGGGTGTTTGTTTTGCCACTTCGGGGCCAGGTGCTTCCAATCTGGTTACAGGGATCGCCAATGCGCATCTTGACTCCGTTCCTGTGGTAGCGATAACCGGGCAGGTTGCCAGGCAGTTTATAGGCAAGGATGCTTTTCAGGAAGCTGATATTACCGGTATAACTGTGCCAATTACCAAACACAACTATCTGGTACGAAGAGCAGAGGATGTGGCAGCGACTATCAAGGAGGCATTCTATCTTGCAACGACAGGCAGACCTGGTCCGGTGTTGATAGATATTCCGAGGGATGTATTTACAGAGCAAGCGAATTTCAGCTATCCAAACAGGGTAAACTTACCTGGGTACCAGCCTAAAGTTCACGGTCATCCGTTACAGATAAAGAAGGCGGTCAAGCTGATCAACGAGGCTGAACGGCCAGTGATAATTGCCGGTCATGGGGTTGCGATGTCTCAAGGCTGCGATGAGCTGAAGCAGCTGGCGGAAAAGGTCCAGGCTCCGGTGGTGCGCACTCTGTTGGGGGCAGGCTGTTTTCCTGAAAACCATGTGCTCAGTCTCGGCATGTTGGGCATGCATGGTACAGCCTGTGCAAACCTGGCAGTGGATAGTGCGGACTTGGTAATCGCTGTTGGTATGCAGTTCGATGACAGAGCTACTGCAAAGGTTTCAGGGTTTGCCACACGTGCGCAGATAATACATTGTGATATTGACCCGGCTGAAATAGGTAAGAATCTTAAAGCAACTGTTCCCATCGTCGGGGATGCTAAGAATGTATTGCAGGAGTTAAACAAGGGAATTGAAGGGCAAACTCATATTGATTGGATTGAGCAGATTGATGAATGGCACCACGAACATCTGTTGGTTGCTGATAAGGGGGGTACTGGGCTTCTGCCCCAATATGTGGTCCAGCAAATCTATGAAGCGACGAGGGGTGAAGCCATTATTACCACAGGGGTGGGACAAAATCAGATGTGGGCAGCACAGCATTACTGTTATAAGAAGCCGAATACCCTTGTCTCGTCTGGCGGGTTGGGCACGATGGGATTTGAGTTGCCCGCTGGCATAGGGGCTAAGGTGGGATGCCCTGATGAAACGGTGTGGATTATCGCGGGCGATGGTGGTTTTCAGATGACGTTACAGGAGCTGGCCACCACAGTGCAGGATGATATCGCTGTCAAGATAGCTATCCTCAATAATAGCTATCTGGGTATGGTGCGACAGTGGCAGGAGCTTTTCTATGGCCGTCGGTACGTTGCAACTCCCCTCAGCAACCCGGACTTTATTAAGCTTGCTGAGGCCTATGGTGTATCTGCTGTCAGGGTAATCAATAAGTCTGAGGTAGCTCCCGCGATCAGGCAGGCGATGAATACTCCTGGACCATTTCTTATAGATTTTCAGGTGGAGCCGGAGGAGAATGTTTATCCGATGATTGCGCCTGGATCCGCTATAGCTGAGTTTATTGAGGAACCGAGAGACAGGGTGACGATGGGAGAGTCGCGAGGTATTAGCAACTTTTAAGGAATCAGTGGTCAGGAATCAGGGCGCAGGGGAGGTGCGCTGTCGATCTTGGAGAAAGGCCTCTGATCCCCCCAACCTCTGGCTCCTGTCTCCTAAACTGCTGTGGAGGATTGAGAATATGCCTGCAACAACTCAACACACCCTGGTTGTAATAGCCAGGGATGAGCCCGGGGTTTTGAATCGGACGGCCAGCTTGATCCGTCGGCGGGGTTTTAATATCGACAGCATTACTGTCGGGCATTCTGAGACGCCGGGATTTTCCAAGATGGTTATAATTGTTGATGGTGCAACTACTGCTGTTGAACAGGTTAGAAAACAACTGGACAAGCTTGTGGAGATCGTTAAGATAACCGATATCAGTGAGGAAGATATTGTTGACCGTGAGCTCGCGTTGATAAAGGTGGAATCGAATACCGATACCCGAAGTGAGATAATGGAGATTACCGATATATTCAGGGCCAATATACTGGATATTACCCCTGATTCCGCAATGATTGAGGTGACTGGAGATGTAAGCAAGGTGCAATCTTTGATTGAACTCCTGAGGGGATTCGGGATAACGGAATTGGCTTGCACAGGAAGAATTGCTATGGCTAGAGGTGTTGTGGGCCCGCTTCGTCATCGGGCGAACAAGCAAAAAGGTAAAACCTACGGTCCCAAGAAAGGCGGCAAGAGCTGAACGAGTTTATGCTATTAGGGGCTAAGCGCCTGATGCTCCGGGAGAATGAATGGAATTGCCCAGCTGATTTTATTGAAGAATCATCTAGGGCGGCATCTAAATGCCGCCCTAGATGATAATGTTACAATAATAGGTGCGGACATTAAATTAAAAAGGAGGGGGAATGACCTCAATTTACTATGAGAAAGATGCTGATGTCAATCTTATAAAGGAGAAGACCGTCGGCATCGTTGGTTTCGGCAGTCAAGGGCATGCTCATGCCCAGAATCTCAGGGACAGCGGATGTAAGGTTATAGTCGCTGCAGTACCCGGAAGGGAGTCCTGGAAGAACGCCGAGGCGGCAGGTTTCAGGGTCACGACAGCCGATGAAGTGGCTAAAGAGGCGGATGTGATAATGCTGCTTGTCCCGGATACCCTTCAGCCACGTATTTACCATGACTCCATCCAGAAGCACCTAATATCAGGCAAGATGCTCATGTTCGCCCATGGGTTCAATATTCACTTCAATCAAATCATTCCCCCTGCGGATGTGGACGTGACCATGATCGCTCCTAAGGGCCCCGGTCACATGGTCCGGCAGCTTTATGAGGAGAAGACAGGTATACCAGCCCTGATTGCAGTGCATCAGGATGTCTCAGGCAAGGCAAAAGACCTGGCTCTTGCTTATGCCTCAGGCCTTGGTTCTGCCATGGCTGGTGTCCTGGAGACCAGTTTCCAGGAGGAAACCGAGACCGATTTGTTTGGTGAGCAGACCGTGTTGTGTGGTGGTGTCAGCTCGCTGGTCAAAACGGCCTTCGAGACGCTGGTCGATGCAGGGTATCAGCCGGAGATTGCTTACTTCGAGGTTTGCCACGAACTGAAGCTGATTGTTGACCTCATCCACCGGGGCGGATTGAAATTCATGCGCTATTCGGTGAGCGATACCGCTGAATATGGCGACTACACCCGCGGGCCACGCGTGATTAATGAAGACGTTCGCGAGGAGATGTGGAAAGTACTCGAGGAGATTCAAAATGGCAACTTCGCTCGCGAGTGGATTCTGGAGAATCAGGCTAATTGTCCTTCATTTAATGCATATCGGAGGAATGAAGCCGAGCACAAGCTAGAGGAGGTCGGATCAGAGCTTCGGGCAATGATGCCTTGGTTGAAATAGATCTGGAGGTTAAATGGATAAAGTCGTCATCTTCGATACAACCTTAAGAGATGGTGAGCAGGCGGCGGGCGCATCTCTTACTCCCGATGAGAAGATGGAGATAGCCACTCAGCTGGACAAGCTCGGAGTGGATATAATCGAAGCCGGGTTTCCTCTGAATTCTAGGGAGGAACTTGAGGCGATCCGCCAAATAGCCAACGAGGTCCGGCGCCCTACTATATGTGCATTGGCTCACGCAAGGCCGGAGGCGGTGGATGCGGCGTGGGAAGCAGTTAGAAATGCGCAGCATCCCCGTATTCATGTTTTCCTGTCCAGTTCTGAGGTGCACATTCTCCATCAGCTTAAGAAGAGTCGAGACGAGATACTGCAGGCTTCCCGGGACATGGTCGCACGGGCCAAGGGCTACCTTGATGATGTGGAATTCTCGCCTATGGATGCCACGCGCACTGAGCCGGATTACCTGTACCAGATACTGGAGGCGGTCATCGATGCAGGCGCTACTACGGTTAATATCCCCGATACCGTTGGCTATACCATTCCGCAGGAGTTCTGCAACCTGATCGATGGTATCTTTAAGAAGGTTCCGAATATTGATCGTGCTGTGGTCAGTGTACATTGTCACAATGACCTGGGGTTGGCTGTAGCTAATAGCTTGGCGACGCTTGACCATGGAGTGAGGCAGATTGAGTGTACAGTTAATGGCATTGGGGAACGCGCTGGTAATGCCTCTTTGGAAGAGATCGTTATGGCGATCAAGACCCGTAATGACCTGTTGAAGTACACCACCGATATAGATGCCCCACAGATCAGCAAGACAAGCCGCCTAGTAAGTGATCTTACGGGGATGTTTGTACAGCCCAACAAGGCCATTGTGGGAGCGAATGCCTTCCGTCATGAGTCAGGTATTCACCAGGATGGCGTGCTTAAGGAGCGTACAACCTATGAAATCATGGACCCGGAATCCGTCGGCCTCTCTGAGACCGCATTCCCTCTGGGCAAACTCAGCGGACGTCATGCCTTCAGGAAGCGTCTTGAGGAACTGGGCTATGATTTAGAGGATGCGGAGCTGCATCGGGCATTTGCGGCTTTCAAAGACCTTGCTGCCAAGAAAAGGAACCTCACTGACCGGGATATTGAGGCCCTTGTCGCTGAGGAATTGAGAACGGTTTCCGAGACCTATCACCTGGAGCATGTCCAGGTCTTCTGTGGCGATCCTGGTATGCCCACTGCCACGGTCAGGATGACTGATCCTGAAGGGCAGATTCTATCCGATGCTGCACAGGGAACAGGCCCGGTGGATGCTGTTTATAAAGCTATCAACCGCTTGATAGATGTGCCGAATGAGCTCATCGAATTCAGCGTGAAGTCTGTTACCGAAGGCATTGATGCCATCGGCGAGGTTACCATAAGGATAGAGAGTGAAGGACGCCGTTACGCTGGTCGTGGGGCACATACAGATGTGATCGTGGCCAGCGCAAGGGCATATATGAATGCACTCAACCGACTGTTATCATCGAAGGGGTAATGGATGACGATTGCCGAAAAAATACTGGCTGCCCACGCAGGCAAAGGGGATGTGAGTCCGGGTGAGCTCATAAATGTAAATGTCGACCTTGTCCTCTCAAACGATGTAACAGCCCCGATTGCTATCAGGGAATTTAAGCGCATCGGCGTTGAGAAGGTGTTCAACACCAGCAAGATAGTGATGGTGCCGGACCATTTTGTTCCCAACAAGGATATACCGTCAGCCGAGCAGGCGAAGATCATGCGTGAGTTTGCTCACGAGCAGGGAATTATGTACTTCGAGGTCGGCGAGATGGGAATTGAGCATGTCATCCTGCCGGAGAAAGGGCTGGTAGCTCCCGGGGATGTGGTAATCGGAGCTGATTCCCATACTTGCACCTACGGTGCGTTGGGGGCCTTCGCTACTGGCATGGGCTCGACCGATATCGCGGCGGCAATGGCTACGGGCAAGATATGGATGAAGGTGCCGACGAGCATTAAATTCGTTTACCACGGGCAGTTGCAAAAGTGGGTCAGCGGAAAAGACCTGATCCTCTACACCATCGGTGATATCGGGGTTGATGGTGCGCTTTACGTCGCGATGGAATTCACAGGGGAGGCGGTTGATTCGCTGTCGATGGACAGCCGGTTCACGATGGCCAACATGGCCATTGAGGCTGGCGCTAAAGCCGGACTTTTCAGAGTGGATGAGAAAACTCAGGAATATCTGAAGGGCAGAGTCAATCGCTCGTACACTGCTGTGGAACCCGATTCTGACGCAAACTACCAGAGCGTTGTTGAGTATGATGCTTCACAAATCGAGCCTCAAGTGGCTTTACCCCACCTCCCCTCCAACACCATCCCTGTAAGCAAGGCAGTGGATATTCGGATAGACCAGGCGGTAATCGGGAGTTGCACAAATGGCAGACTCGATGATCTTGCCACAGCCGCTGAAGTGCTCAAGGGGAAAAGAATCGATGGTAATGTTCGCTGTATCATCATCCCGGGCTCTCAGCAGATTTACCTGGAGGCAGTACGCCGGGGATTTGTTGAGACCTTCATCGAGGCCGGAGCTGTGGTTAGCACCTCCACGTGCGGGCCCTGCCTCGGAGGACATATGGGGATACTGGCCGCAGGCGAGCGGTGTATCTCCACCACCAATCGCAACTTTGTAGGCAGAATGGGCAGTCCCGACTCCGAAGTCTACTTGGCCAATCCAGCGGTAGCAGCCGCCAGTGCTATCTTGGGAAGAATCGGCGGACCTGAAGTGCTATTGACATAATGTATCTGTTTGCTTTTGAGGGTTGGTTCGTTTCTCTATTTCTTCATACCCCCTTCATATCATGGCCCGGTTATTCCGCATACCTTGCACAGGTATACCTTTTTATACCTTTTGGGAATATGTATGAAGGGAATGCCGGGGGCGGGACTCGAACCCGCACGAACTTTTACATTCAGTGGATTTTAAGTCCGCCGCGTCTGCCATTCCGCCACCCCGGCACATGTCAAATTGTACCGCTTTTCAGTCTTCGCATCAACTATTTTTGGTGCTTTAGATAGTTAGATATGGAAAAGGTAAAGAGAGCAGCCAGGTCTTACAACCTATTATATCTAAGGGATTTTCTGCGCTCCCATGAGAATACCACCGGCATATTGCTGGCCGCGATAGTCGGGGTTGTAGCGGGGTTGGGGGCGGTGGTCTTCAGGTGGTTGATTACCAACTTCCAGCGTATTTTCTTCTCCGGAGGCACGAGCGCCTTCGATTTCATGGGTGATTACTACGTTATTATTTTGCCTGCCTTAGGTGGACTCATCTTCGGTCCCATGATCTATTTCTTCGCGAGGGAGGCCAAGGGCCATGGTGTTCCTGAGGTTATGGCAGCGGTGGCGGCCAAAGGTGGGCGCATACGGTCCCGGGTGGCGGTGGTTAAATCCCTTGCCTCGGCGGTATGTATCGGCAGCGGTGGTTCGGTTGGCCGTGAAGGGCCGATAGTCCAGATCGGGGCTGCCTTTGGTTCGGCGGCCGGGCAGTGGCTTAAGCTGCCCGAGAATTGGGTAAGGACCCTGGTTGCGTGCGGGGCGGCGGGGGGTATCTCCGCTACGTTTAATGCCCCTATTGCCGGCGTTTTCTTCGCTCAGGAAGTGATTATCCGCCGTATTGTTGGTCCTAATTTCCTATTTGTCGTTCTCAGTTCAGTGGTGGCCAATATGGTTAGCCGGGTATTCCTGGGCACCAGACCTTCGTTCACAGTTCCGCAATACGAGATGACAAGTGCCTGGGAAATACCCCTCTACATGCTACTTGGCATAGTGGCTGCCCTTGTGGCCTGGGCATTTATTCGTTGCCTCTACAAGTTTGAGGACCTCTTCGAGGCATGGAGATTCCCTGAATACCTCAAGCCTGTTCTCGGAGGCCTGTTTATCGGACTTATCGGTTTCTTTTATCCCGACCTGTTTGGTGTAGGATATGGCTCGGGTTACGGCCCCGGCGGTGTTTTCCTGGAGAGTGGGGGAACCGATAAGGCTTTGCTTGGCGAGCTTGGGCTTTGGTTGCTTCTAATTATGGGCTTTCTGAAGATAGTCGCCACCTCCCTCACTATTGGTAGCGGCGGCAGTGGGGGTATCTTTGCCCCTTCGCTCTTTATAGGTGCGATGTTTGGTGGGGTCTTCGGCCGGGCGGTTAATTACTTGTTCCCTACGGTCACCTCTCCATCGGGAGCCTATGCGATGATCGGGATGGGGGCGGTTTTCGCTGCTGCGGCCAGGGCTCCGATTACGGCATTTATAATGCTCTTCGAAATGACGGGGGACTACAATGTTATTGTTCCTTTGATGTTTGCGGTGGTGGCCAGCAACCTTGTTTTCCGATGGATCAGCCGTGAGAGCATCTATACCACCAAGGTGCGGAGATCAGGCATTGAATTGCGGCCTGTTGAGGAAAGGGATGTCATGAGGACAGTAAGCGTTGAGCAGGCTATGACCCGTAATTTCCCTTCCGTTTTGCCCAGTGCCCCTGTTAATAGTATCCTCCAAATGATGGAGAAAATGGGCCACCATGGCTTCCCTGTAGTGGATGCGCAGGGTTGCTTCAGGGGCGTTGTCACCCTTCAGGATGTCCATGATGCAACCGAGGCTGAGGACCTCAATGTGACCGATTTAACTGTTGATGATATTTCCACTAAGAATCCGTTTGTGGCTTATCCTGACCAGACCCTTCATGAGGTGTTGCACTGGCTCGGGGGAAGAGACTATGGGCGCATCCCGGTGCTCGACCGCAATGATCGCACGAAACTCTTAGGATACGTGCGGCGCCATGACTTTATCAGGGCGTATATCAGAGGGGTCAGCGAGCCGCGTTGACTGTGTTTCATTTAAATTTCAGTTGCAAGGTATAATGTATGGCACTTTTTGAAATAGATACCCAGTGTCCTGAGACCCGTGCCCGCGCAGGCATGTTAAACACCCCTCACGGTTCTGTTTCCACTCCTGCATTCATGCCACTTGCCACTCAGGGTTCTGTGAAAACCCTTTCCCCGGCAGACTTGAGAGACGTTGGGGCTGAGATGATTCTGGGGAATACGTACCATCTGTATTTGCGTCCCGGGTCCCAAATCGTAAAGCAATTGGGTGGCCTGCATAAATTTATGGCCTGGGATAGCCCAATGCTTACCGACAGCGGCGGGTTCCAGGTATTTAGCCTCGCACATCTGCGGGAGATAACGGATGAGGGCGTTCGATTCCAATCTCACATCGATGGCAGTGAGCATTTCCTGCCCCCTGAACTTGCCATTGATATCCAGGAAGAACTTGGTGCGGATATTATCATGGCCTTCGATGAATGCGTTGCCTAC
This sequence comes from Dehalococcoidia bacterium LH_S1, assembly GCA_023660035.1. GTDB lineage: Bacteria > Chloroflexota > Dehalococcoidia > SZUA-161 > SpSt-899 > JAGXOF01. The sequence continues at coordinate 1,256 of JAGXOF010000028.1, read as the reverse complement.
ACTGATGATGTCCCTTTGATGAGGGAGGCAATGCGCCGAACTCATGTTTGGGCGGAGAGATGTTTAAGCAGGCACCGGAGGGAGGATCAGGCGCTTTTCGGGATCGTTCAGGGGGGTACTTCCCCTGAGTTACGGAGGGAATCGGCGAAGCATCTAGTTTCGCTGGATTTCCCGGGATATGCCATCGGCGGATTGAGTGTCGGGGAGCCGAAGCATCTCATGTATTCCATTGCCCGGGAGACGGCTGCTCTGCTTCCCGAGGAAAAGCCCCGCTACCTTATGGGTGTAGGCTCGCCGGAGGACCTGCTGGAATGTGTGTCATACGGAATCGACATGTTCGACTGCGCTCTTCCCACGCGCATTGCCCGTAACGGTGCGTTCCTTACGCGGAATGGCCGACTGAACATCAGCAATTCCCGTTTTAAGGACCAGAGTGCCCCGGTTGACCCCTACTGCAATTGCTACACTTGCCGTACGTTCTCCGCAGCGTATCTTCACCACTTGTTCAAGTGCGATGAGCTTCTCGCCTACAGACTGGCCACGATACATAATCTGCATTTCATTTTAGATCTAATGAGTGCAATGCACCTGGCTATCCAGGAAGGGATCTTTGCTGAGTTCAAGGAGAACTTCCTGGCCAATTACCAGCCCGTGGATGAGGAGACGAGGATGGAGCAGAAGCGTAAGTGGACCCGGTCGCAGAGGGGGAAGTCGGGGAATAACTTTACATAATTTTCTTTACAGAGTCTCCAGACTTTGCTAGACTTTTGTCACGCACTGTATTATTCCCCATCGGTAAAAAGGAGGCACGGACACAAATGCCGGAGCTTGCTTCTCTATGCGCCAAGGTTTACGGTTTCGTCCAGGGGGTGTTCTTCCGCTCTTTTGTCAAAGAGCACGCTCGTAAACTGGGTCTGAAGGGATATGCCAGGAATCTTCCCAATGGCAGGACGGTTGAGGTGCGCGCTGAAGGTGAACGGGATAAGCTGGAGAAGCTGGTAGATCAACTCAAGGTCGGACCAATGGGGGCGAGGGTTGAGGATGTGGATGTTGAGTGGGGAGAATATACAGGCAATTTTGATGACTTCAAGATGCGATAAGCTGCATGCTCTAGAACAGGTTGAAGACCTTCTGGAGAAACCTGTTGCCAGTTTGGAGCGGATCGGCCGACCGGTCATCGGGTGGTTTTGTTCCTATACTCCCGAGGAACTAATCCTTGCCTCAGAGCTCCATCCCTACCGCGTTCTCCCCCACCC